>JAHZES010000001.1:0-9922 GCA_019421725.1 Clostridiales bacterium
AATGATGATGAAGCTGATTCTGCGCTACTACGACGAAGCCTCCGCAGGGCTGGAAAAAGGAATCCCTGCAGACACGCTGGTCAAGCTGCCCGTTCGCGAGCGCATCGGCCGGTTCAAATACGTTGACCCGGCACAGCTCTCGGAGGAGTTTGACGCCGCGGTCCTGCAGCTGCAAAAGGAAATTGACGCTGCAGGCACAAAGGAGGAATTCTGATGCCGAAGGAATACAGAACGATACAGGAAGTCGCCGGTCCTCTGATGCTGGTGCGCGGCGTTGAAAACGTCACGTATAACGAGCTCGGCGAAATCGAGCTTTTCAGCGGCGAAAAACGCCGCTGCAAGGTTTTGGAAATCAACGGCGGCAACGCGTTGGTACAGCTGTTTGAAAGCTCCACCGGTATCAACCTTTCCAACAGTAAGGTCCGCTTTCTTGGCCGTACCATGGAGCTGGGCGTTTCCGAGGATATGCTTGGCCGCGTGTTCGACGGCCTTGGCAATCCGATCGACGGCGGCCCGGAAATTTTGCCGGACGCGCGCATGGATATCAACGGTACGCCGATGAACCCCGCCGCGCGCAATTATCCCCAGGAATTCATTCAAACCGGTATTTCCGCCATTGACGGTCTGAACACACTGGTTCGCGGACAAAAGCTGCCAATTTTTTCGGCCAGCGGCCTGCCGCATGCCCAGCTTGCCGCACAGATTGCCCGGCAGGCAAAGGTGCGCGGAACTACCGAGCCGTTTGCCGTTGTCTTTGCCGCAATGGGCATCACTTTTGAAGAATCCAATTTCTTCGTTGAAAGCTTTCGCGAAACCGGCGCACTTGACCGCACCGTCATGTTTGTTAACCTGGCAAACGACCCGGCCATCGAACGAATCGCGACGCCGCGCATGGCGTTGACCGCCGCCGAATATCTCGCGTTTGAAAAGGGCATGCACGTTCTGGTCATCATGACCGATATTACAAACTATGCCGACGCCCTGCGCGAAGTTTCCGCCGCGCGCAAGGAGGTTCCCGGCCGCCGCGGATATCCCGGCTATATGTACACCGATCTTGCCTCGCTTTACGAGCGCGCCGGCCGCTTGAAAGGAAAAACCGGCAGCATCACGCTGATTCCGATCCTTACCATGCCGGAGGACGATAAAACGCATCCGATCCCGGATTTGACCGGATACATTACCGAAGGCCAGATCATTTTGAGCCGTGAGCTGTACCGCAAAGGCATTACGCCGCCAATTGACGTTTTGCCTTCTCTGTCCCGTTTGAAGGACAAGGGGATCGGCGAGGGGAAGACCCGCGCCGACCACGCCAACACCATGAACCAGCTGTTTGCCGCTTACGCCCGCGGTAAGGACGCCAAGGAGCTGATGGTCGTTCTGGGCGAAGCTGCTTTGACCGATATTGACAAGCTTTATGCCCAATTTGCCGATGAGTTCGAAAACCGGTACGTTTCACAGGGCTACAACACAAACCGCAGCATTGAAGAAACACTGAACATCGGCTGGAAGCTGCTCTCTATTCTGCCGCGCAGCGAGCTGAAACGAATTAAGGATGAATTCCTCGACGAGTATTACGGCGGCGCCGAAGACTGACCGTATAAAACGGCTGCCGGACAGAATTTCTGTTAAACCGAAAGAAAGGGGGAACTTCCTTTGGCGACACAAAATGTAAATCCGACCCGAATGGAACTGACAAAGCTCAAAAAAAAGCTTGCGACCGCCATACGCGGCCACAAGCTTCTTAAAGATAAGCGCGACGAGCTGATGCGGCAGTTTCTTGATATTGTGCGTGAAAACAAGACTCTGCGGGAGCGGGTGGAGAACGCGATCCGCCAGGCAAATAAAAGCTTTGTACTGGCTCGCGCCGTCATGCAGGACGAGGTGCTTTCCACCGCACTGCTCGCTACCAAACAGGAAGCAATGCTGGAGGTTTCCACCCGGAATGTGATGAGTGTGGATATTCCGGTGTTCTCCGCCAAAACAAAAACGCCGGATCCGTCGGATATTTATTCTTACGGCTTCGCCTTTACCTCGGCCGATCTGGACAGCGCCATTTCCGAGCTTTCAGACCTACTGCCGGATCTGCTGAAATTGGCGGAACGTGAAAAATCCGCCCAGCTGCTCGCTGCCGAAATCGAAAAAACGCGCCGCCGCGTCAATGCGCTTGAGCACGTTATGATTCCGGATACGCAGGCAAAGATCAAAACGATCACCATGAAGCTGGACGAAAACGAACGCAGCACGCAGATCCGCCTGATGAAGGTGAAGGACATGATGCTCGCCCAGGCGCATCACTATGAAAATCCGTTGGAAAACTGAAGCTTTCCGCTAAACCGTTTTCTTTAACCGGAGTTGACCGCAAAGGCCAACCCCGGTTTTTCATATTTATGCATAAGAAAGCCGCCCTGCAATAGGGCGGCTTTCAAAAAGAGGAAAGGAGAAAAAAATAGAGGAGGAATGAAAAAACAATTTTCAGCTTCAAAAACGTCCCTGTTCGTTTTCTCTTGCTGCATTTATAGTATATTAAATCTTTGTGTGTCTTATTTGTTCCAAATAAGAACATTTAAAAAAAAGAATATGAATGAACTGTTTCGGACTTTTGGGATTTTGTGACCGAAAACGTGAAAACGGCAATTTTTATGTCCGCCTGTGCAGAAAAGCCGGATAACATCACAATTTTGTTCTTATAAAATATGACCGGTAACTTTTTGCCTTTTCAACTGCTTTCTGCCTGAAACCGCAGGAAAATAGTCTTTTAATGTATATCATATTAAACATATATGATTTTAAAAAAACTCTTGACAACCGCTTCGCAACGTGCTATACTTTGCTCATAAAACATATTAAACAGATATGATTTATTGATTAGGAGGCATGACACATGAACACATTTGTAAAACACGGTCCTTCCATTTACCGTAGCTGCGAAAAAGAACGAATGTGTCTCTGCTGAGGTTCGACGCGATCTGCCCACCGCATATTATTTTTTATTTGAAAGGAAGTCAACATCATGTCTGAATTAAAATCCCGTAAACTGAAATTTGAAACACTGCAGCTGCATGTCGGCCAGGAATCACCCGACCCCGCCACCGACGCGCGTGCCGTTCCGATCTATCAGACCACTTCGTACGTTTTTCACAACAGCGAACATGCCGCCGCCCGTTTTGGTCTGGCGGATGCCGGCAACATTTACGGACGGCTGACCAACCCGACCGAGGATGTTTTTGAACGGCGCATCGCCGCGCTGGAAGGCGGTTCTGCCGCGCTGGCGGTTGCGTCGGGAGCTGCAGCGATTACTTATACGCTGCAGGCCCTGGCACAAAACGGCGGTCATATCGTCGCTCAAAAAACAATTTACGGCGGCACCTATAACCTTTTGGAGCACACTCTTCCGAACTTCGGTATAACCGCGACCTTTGTGGATGCGCACCGCTTGGACGAAGTGGAGAACGCCATTCAGCCCAACACACGCGCTGTTTATCTGGAGACGCTGGGTAACCCGAACAGTGATATTCCGGATATCGACGCAATTGCTGCAATTGCACACAAGCACGGCCTGCCGCTCGTCATTGACAATACCTTCGGTACGCCTTACTGGATTCGCCCGATCGAGCACGGCGCCGACATTGTTGTACATTCTGCGACAAAGTTTATCGGCGGCCATGGAACCACGCTCGGCGGCGTTATTGTGGATTCCGGCAACTTTGACTGGAAAGCATCCGGCAATTACCCTGCTATCGCTGCACCGAACCCCAGCTATCACGGCATTTCGTTCGCCGATGCTGCCGGCCCCGCCGCATTTGTCACTTATATTCGCGCCATTCTTCTGCGGGACACCGGCGCAACGCTTTCTCCTTTCGCAGCGTTTCTGCTGCTGCAGGGGGTTGAAACGCTGAGCCTGCGCCTTGACCGCCATGCAGAAAACACCAAAAAGGTCGTAGAATATCTGGCGAAGCACCCGAAGGTTGAACACGTCAACCACCCCAGTCTGCCGGATCATCCGGATCATGCTCTGTACGAAAAATATTTCCCCAACGGCGGCGCTTCTATATTCACCCTTGAAATTAAGGGCGGCGTAGCGGAAGCCCACCGGTTTATTGATCATCTGCAGATTTTCTCTCTCCTCGCGAACGTTGCGGATGTAAAAAGCCTTGTGATCCATCCTGCCACTACAACACACAGCCAGCTTTCTGAATCGGAGCTTCTGGATCAGGGAATCAAGCCAAATACGATCCGTCTCTCCATTGGCACCGAGCACATCGACGATATTTTGGAGGATCTGGAGCAGGCATTCAGCGCTGTGTGAACAAAAGATCCTCAAAAAGGCGGGCGCTGGGAAGCACCGTAAAAGCGATTTGCTAAACTGCAAAACGAACCACAAATGAAAAAAATTATAAAAACCTCCTGTCGCAGAAATTGAACTGCGCAGGAGGTTTTTGCATCCTCTTCTGCTAAACGGCCAGCTCGGTTTGCGCGTGACAGCGAAGAAAATCGTCAAAAACCTCCGCCATTAACCGGTGTCCCTTTTCGTTTGGGTGCATTCCGTCATCACAGATCATGCTTTCATAATTCTTTGTTGTCAAAAAAGCGCCGCGCACATCGATCAATTCACATTGATTGCGGATCGCAAGCTCTGCAATTGCATCGGAATAGTTTTCCTGCCAGCGGTAAATTGCAAATGCATTCCCCAGCCAATGAAGTATATTCCGCGCATTCTGCCCACGGCAGATCGTTTTGAAAAAGCGGCGGTAATCCAACGGCGGCAGCGTCATTAGCAACGGATTCAAACCGTTCTGACGTATTTCATCAATCATTAATTGCATTTCGTTCATAAACTGCGCCATTGGCGTAACCGGAAGATGCGTTTCATCGGGAGCCTCGGAAATTTTCCCCCAATCAAAATTACAGTCGTTTCCGCCATACTCGATCAACACGGCATCCGCCTGTACACCCTTTGCAAGGTCGGCATGTACAATAGAGCGCCCCTTCACCGAGGTACAGCCAAACCTTGAACGGTTGGTCAGCTGAATGCTGTTTTTTTGAGAAAACAGCGCGCCGCAGTTGTTTTCTAACACATGGTATTTCCCGTCTTCGCCCAGCGCAACTCCCTTTAAAATGGAATCGCCCCAAACTGTAATTTTCTGAATCGTTTGTTCCATAATATCACCCTCTACTCGTTTGCAACACGACTTATAATCTACTTGCAAATAGTATTTTATCTGGTTTTTAATACTATATTAACCTTTTAATATTATTATGTCAATGCTTTTTCAAAATATGTTGTTCTTTTTTCTCTTTTGTGATAAAATAAATTAAAATGAAGCGCGGAACGGCCGCTCAGCGCGGCTCCGCTTTTTGAGAAAGGTCGTCGCGGGCATGGAAAGCAAGTGGGAAACTATTCGGTCTTGGGCACAGGGTGTGGAAGCGTACTCGCCGCTGCCGTGGGACAGGATGCCTGAAATTGAACTTTATATGGATCAGGTTATCACTTATATGGAAAAACAGCTCTCCTTCTACCGGCGCAACGAACAAAGCAAGATGCTGACGCCGAGCATGATCAATAACTATGTAAAGGACGCTCTGCTGCCGCGGCCGAACCGCAAGAAATATTCCCGCGAGCATCTGGCCTCGCTGATGATGATCTGCCTGCTCAAGCCGATTCTTTCCATCCCGGATATTCAGCTGCTCAACAGCAACCTGCGCCGCAGCGATTCTCCGGAAGAGGTTTATACCCGATTCGTCGCTTCACAGGATGCCGCACTGAAAAATGTGGCGTCACGCCTGTTGAAAAACAGTGCAGACAAGGACCTGCACACACTCGCCATGCAGTTGACCCTGGAAGCCAACGCCTGCCGTATTGCGGCCGAAAAAATTCTGGAGGTTCTGGAACAGCCGGAGCCCTCTCCGGATGAACCGGACAAGAGCGGATCGGAAGAAGCTCCTTCTCCGGCGGATGTAAAATCGACAGATCCCGTAACGGCGGAATCGTCTGTAAAATAAAAAAGCATAGCACAAGGCAAACTGTGAACGAAAATCCACCGACTCCTTGTGCTGTGCTTTTCTTTTGCCAATTTTATGCCGCGCCGCAAAGCTTTGCTGTCAGCGTAATGAGAAAACAAACCGTCATACCGCAAACGGTGGGAATCGCCATAGCGGCAAGTGTCCACTTCCAGCTGCCGCTTTCTTTGCGGATCGTCAGGCATGTGGTAGAACAGGGCCAGTGCATCAGCGAGAAGATCAGGGTACACAGCGCAGTCAGCCAGGTCCAGCCGTTTGCTGCAAACAGCCGATACATTTCCGCGTTTTCAAGAGACAAAATCGTTCCCTGAGAAAGATACGCCATAATCGCGATCGGAATCACAATTTCATTTGCCGGAAAACCCAGGATAAACGCGAGGAGGAGAACACCGTCCATTCCGATCCAACGGGCAAATGGGTCTACCGCGCCGGAGCAAACCGCAAGCAGAGTCTGACCGCCTACGGTAACGTTGGCAAGCAGCCAGATAAGCGCTCCTGCCGGCGCGGCCACGGCGGCGGCACGGCCAAGAACAAACAGCGTTCTGTCACAGACGGAACGCAGAATCACCCGGCCAATCTGCGGCCGTCGATAAGGCGGAAGCTCCAACGTAAAGGAAGACGCCTGCCCGCGAAGAATCGTTTTGGAAAGCAGCCATGAAACAACCAGCGTTGCCAGCACGCCGAACAGAATGAACGCCGTCAGGATCAGTGCCGAAAGCAACGTTCCTCCCGCGGCATTGAAGAAAATAGAGATAATTGCTATCATCGTTGGGAAACGGCCGTTGCAGGGCACAAAATTATTGGTCAGCATGGCAATCAGCCTTTCCCTTGGAGAATCGATGATTCGACATCCAACCACGCCGGCCGCATTGCAGCCAAACCCCATGCACATGGTCAGCGCCTGCTTGCCGCAGGCGTTTGCTCTGTGAAATCCGCGATCAAGATTAAACGCCACGCGCGGTAAATATCCAAGATCCTCAAGCAGTGTAAACAATGGAAAAAAGATAGCCATCGGCGGCAGCATAACCGATACTACCCAGGCCAACACACGGTAAACGCCCTCCGCCAACAGTCCGCAGAGCCACTCCGGCGCAGAAAGCCAGCGCAGCAGATCGCCAAGCCGATCGCCCAACCAGAACAGGCCCGTGGAAAGCAGCTGCGAGGGATAATTCGCTCCAACGATCGTCAGCCAGAAAATGCCCAGCAGCAGCAACACCATGACCGGCGTTCCCGTCCAGCGCCCGGTCAGGATTCTGTCGATTTTTCTGTCTCTTGCGGCATAATTGACCCGATCAAACGTCACGCAATCGCTGCAAATATCTTCCGCGTCGAGCACCAGACAGGAAACGATGTTATCGCGCAGCCTTTCTTCCGTATATCCTTCGGAAAAAAGCTGTTCCCGCGCCTGCTGCAGAACGGGAACGACTTTTTCTGCCTCTTCCAGCCGGCACCCCAAAAAAAGGCCAAGCGAACCAAGCAGCTCCGCCTCGTTTTCCAACAGCCGCAGCGCAGCCCACCGCGGAGAAATCCGTCCGTTCAAAATCGGTTCCAGCGCAGGCTGCAAAAGGTCAAGCGCCTCTTCAATTGGCCGAAGGTATTTTGTGCGGTGAACCGCATTAGGGTTTGGCAGCCTCGCCAAAGCCTCCGTCAGTTCCGGCAGCCCTCTTCCCTGCCGCGCCGACGCAGCGATCACCGGAACCCCCAGCTTTTGCGAAATCGACTCGAAATCCACGCGAATTCCTTTTTTCTCCGCCTCATCCATCAGATTAACGCAAACCACTGTGTTTGGAGTGATCTCCAATACCTGCAGCACCAGATTCATATTCCGTTCCAAACAGGTCGCATCGCAAACCACTGCAGTCCCATCGGCGCCACCAAAGCAGATAAAGTCCCTTGCCACGGTTTCTTCTTCGGAATGTGAAAGCAAGGAATACGTCCCGGGCAAATCAACCAGCACAAATCCCTTTCCCGCCCGCTCGTACCGGCCCTGCGCGTTGCTGACGGTTTTGCCCGGCCAATTTCCCGTGTGCTGGTTCATTCCGGTCAGGCTGTTGAAGACCGTGCTTTTTCCAACGTTCGGATTCCCGGCCAGTGCAATGACACGATCCTCGGGCTTCTCTTTGCGGATGCTCAATCCGCCGTCCAGCGCGCCGAGCCCGGTCGCGCTTGCAGTTAAACCCACCGTTCCATTCCCCCTCCAGAAAAAATGTGTCCGCCGGCAATGCTGGCGGACGATGCATGATATAATTTTATACGAATCGGAAAGCAGCCTCAGCACTGAAAACAGAAAAAATTTGATTTCTGCGATATCAAACTGTCATGATTACTTTACGACGGAAGGGTGTGACCGCCGCGAACAAGAATTTTTTCGGAATCCTCTGCCCTCAGTGCGATCACCGCGCCGCGGATCAGGTACGCGACCGGATCGCCAGAGGGGCTTTTCTGCAGGCATTCCACCCTGGTCCCTTCAATCAGTCCAATGTCCTGCAGCCTGCGCCGCATCATACATCCGGAATCCAACGCCTCTACCCGTGCCCATTCGCCTTCATATAACCGATTCAACGGAATCGTATTTTCATTCATATCCGGAATCCTCCCTCAATATGATAAAACGGGCGGTGTTTCTCCGCTCCAATCTTGTTTCCTTGTTCCAACATATGCCTCAGCATTCGGAATGACACTGTTTTTGCCGCAGGAGGTGGTTCGAAATGTGTTCAAAGGAAAGCGATTTTTACACGGCCGCCGGATATCGCAGTAAAAATCATCACTCCCTGACGGAATCAATGGAGGATTATCTGGAAATGATTTTTCGCCTTTCACTGTCGGAAGGCTTTGTAAGAGTGAACGAGCTTGCCGCTCAGCTGAACGTTACGCCGTCCTCTTCTTCCAAGATGGCAGCCGTTCTGCGGGAAAACGGGCTGGTCGAGTTTGAAAAGTACGGCGTGATCCGCCTGACAGGCGAAGGAAGGCGGCACGGAGAATGGCTTTTGCATCGCCACCAGGTGTTGGTGAAATTTTTTGGCGATCTTGGCGACCGGGAACACGCGCTTGACCTCGCCGAACAGGTGGAACACTTTTTGCCGGAGAAAACCGTGCGCCAGCTCAACGCGTTGACCGCCTTTATGGGGCAGAATGGCTGGGCGCCGGAAAGCTCAGCCGATCCTACCTCTGCAGAATAATTGCTTGTGGCAAAAAAATTTCTCCGCACAAATGCACGGTCGTAAAACAGTTTTGGTCCCGGCAGAAAGATCTGCCGGGACTGTTCTTGTATATATTGCAGCCACATGATAGAATAGAAAAACAGGCCTATAAATCGGAATTTAGGGAGGTGAAATGAATATGATGATGTTCTTAAAATTAAGAAATATCTGAATACATAGAACTATGTTAAATAGTTTTATGTATAGGCAAACACTAAAAACTATTTAATAGAGGAGATTATACTATGATATTTCAAGATAATGTAATCAAAGAGTACTTAAAAAACGTTTATTTTATAACAGGATCACCCTGCGGAGGAAAGACAACCATTTCACATGCATTAGCAGAAAAATATGGATTAGAACTATTTGATGTAGATGAGAGATTTGATGAGCACAAAAAAATATCAGATCCATTATTTCAACCTGCTATGAATACTTATTTTAAAAATGCAGATGATTTTTTTGGAAGAACAGTTGAAGAATATAAGAATTGGTTGTTGAATAATACTCGTGAACAGTTAGAGTTTGTCCTTCTCGATTTGATTCGCTTATCAAAAAATAAGAAAGTCTTGTGCGATTGTCATCTTACAGTTTCTCAGGCACTCGCTTTTTCTGAACCAGCGAGAGTTGTTTTTCTCATAAAAGATCCATCTAATCTTGTTGATGAATATGGTAATCGACCAGATCATCAGGGATTTTTT
>JAHZES010000001.1:9932-27628 GCA_019421725.1 Clostridiales bacterium
ATTAAAAGCAGTTCTTTCTTTTGGATAGAGAGAACTGTGGATAGTACAGTTGAGGGCACCTTAACCCGCGTTGAAAAACATTTAGGTTTAATGTAGTTAAAGGACGACATTCGCCTATGGCACATTATGCTTAATGAATGAGTGTCACAAATCGAGAAGTATTTTTGACTTGTGGCATCTTATCATTATAAGGCAGAATATTTGTCGAGCAGATTAAAGAGCGTACTTCTATACACCATTCGGTGTGATATGTAATCTGCGGTGCTGCACCGCAACAAAGCCTCTCCCTGTGTAAGGGGATGTGCCCGCAGGGGCATAGGGGGTGTCAATCCCTCAGTCAGCTTTACTGACAGTTTCCTTTGCACAAGGGAGCCTTTCTTGATCCGACATACATACAAAAACCGACCTATGATCGTAACCATAGGTCGGTTTAACTGTTTTATGAACAACTCCGCTAAGGCCGGTTGGCTTCTGTGCGGAGGGATTTTATCGCCCGCGCGCAATGATATCGCAAAGTTCAGGGTATGAAATTCCCACTGCCGCGGCTTCCTGCGGCAATAGACTGGTTGGGGTCATGCCCGGCAACGTATTAGCTTCCAAACAAAACGCGCGGTTTTCCTTGTCCAAGATAAAATCAACTCTTGAGTAAAAGCCTAATCGTAACGCTTTGTGAATCGCTTGAGCCGGAAGGTGAGCTCTTTATTCTTTTGCCGCCAGCTTTAGAATGCTGAGCAGAATTTCCTTTACCTTTTCCATTTCCTCTGTAACCGTAAATTCAAAGCGGCCGTGCCCGTTCTGCCCACCGGTGCAAAGGTTCGGGCACGGCAGCCCCATAAACGAAAGCTTTGCTCCGTCCGTTCCTCCCCGGATTGGGATCACCTTTGGTTCCACACTAACCGCACGCATCGCATCCTTTGCCAATTCGATAATTTCCGGATGCGGCAGAAGCTGCTCCTTCATATTAAAATAACTGTCGCTGATTTGAAGCTTCACAGTTTTTTCGCCGTATTTTTTGTTCAAAAAGCCGGCTGCCGCAATCATCAAGCGCTTGCGGCGTTCCATCCCGTCCTTTGAAAAATCACGAAGCAGATACTCCATTGTTGTCTGCTCCACTTCTCCGGAAAGCTTACCAAGGTGGAAAAATCCCTCATATCCCTCCGTTGCAGCCGGAACCTCCTGCTTTGGCAGCAGAGAATCAAATTCCATCGCGATATGAAGCGAATTCTTCATCTGATTTTTCGCCGAACCCGGATGAATATTTTCGCCTTCTACCGTAACAATCGCAGATGCGGCGTTAAAATTTTCATACTCCAGCTCGCCGACGGTTCCGCCGTCCACCGTATAGGCAAAATCCGCTCCGAATGCGGCAACGTCGAAATGGTCGGCTCCGCGGCCGATCTCTTCATCCGGCGTAAACGCAATTTTAACTGCACCGTGCGGGACCTTCTTTTGCAGCAGCTCTTCCGCCGCCGCAAGAATTTCCGCCACACCCGCTTTATCGTCCGCGCCAAGCAGAGTCGTACCATCGGTAACGATCAGCCGTTCCCCTGTAAAATTCCGCATTTGCGGGAACTGCTCCGGGCTGAGAACGATGCCGAGGGATTGATTCAGCACAACGTCTCCGCCGTCATAGTCCGGCACAACGCGCGCCCGAACATTCTCTCCGGAAAGCTCTGTCGCCGTATCCATATGAGCAATCAGCCCGATGGCCGGAGCCTTTCCTCCGTCTGTTGCGGGAATGCTGCCGTAAACATAACCGAACCTGTCGACACGCGCGTCTTCAATTCCCATGTCCTTCATCATCCGCACCAATTCGTTGGCCAGCACAAGCTGTCCCGGCGTGGAAGGCGTTGATTCGGAGCTTTCGTCCGACTGTGTTCCGAAACCGACCAAATGTAAAAAAATTTCTTCCGTTCTCATACCTTATTCCGTCCTTTCCTTTTATCCCTACCCGGGCGAAAACCTTTCTGTCAAACACGATTGACGCGGCAATCTACGCCGGGCAAACTGCCTTATGGCCTGGAATCCCAATATGCTTCAGCGGCATACCCGGTACTCAGCAAAAAGATATTGATCCGGCCGGGAAAAATGCACCGTCATCGCCCCGTCGGCACTCACTGACGATTCAATGACACCTGAGCCGTTTGAAGCAATCATGTTCACCTCAAGCGTTTTTCCCGCCAGCCCGGGGAGCTGATATACTGCTGTTTCGCAGTCGCTCTTTTCTCTCAGAAGCACAAAGTATCCGCCGCCCGAAGAACAGGTCGCCCAAAAACCGGTACAGCTTCTACCGCTTGGCTCTTCGCCCACCGGGCGGACATCCGCCGAAAACAGCGCCGCGCAGTGCGGCCGCCAGGCGGCAATGATCCTTTGCAGGGCCGCCGCGTCTCCCGGCTCCAACCGGCTCAGCTCACACCACAATAACGGATTGGAAACCATCACCGAAGCGAACAGAAAATCCATTTCATATCCGCCGGGGGCGAACGGATCGTTTTCATACTGCTCCGGGTGACGGCGTGGATTCAGTACTTCAAACTGCATTGCACGCGCCGGGATGATACTGCTGAGCATCCATAAATTGCGGAGCGTTCGGTACGGAAAATAATTTCCCCAATCGGAATACCTGTTTTCGACAAACAGCACGCCGTATTGCGGCTTATAAGGATATCCGAACCGGTCGCCTGCCGTCACATCCAGCTGCAGCGCAGCTCCGCTGCCCGCAGCGGCCTGCATCAACGCCGAAAAATTGCGGTCTCCCGTTTTGGAGCGGACGTTCACACCGTCCAGCTTGAAGTACCGAACACCCAGCCTGCGTCGAAAATCGGCCAAAATTTTGGCATCGGCGCGCCAGTTTGCAAAATCGTCCGCTGAATCCGGCGAAAACCAAAGTCCCAACGCCACGCCGCGCCGTTTCGCCTCCTCTGCAATCGGCTCCAGCCCGCGCGGAAAGCGCCCGGCGTTCACACTCCAATAATTTTCCGATGCACCGTGATATCCTTCCCAGACATGATCCATATAGCGCTCCGGGTCGTCAATTGCTCCGGTTTCCCAGCCGTCGTCAATTTGCAGAACATCGACGCCCGCCTTTTCTGCCGACTCCAGCTCCTTGCGGAGGAATTCCTCACAGAGAGATTTTTCGCGGTTCCGGTCTCCCCATGTGTTTGCCATGGTAAACAGGCGCCCTTCGCCGATTTTTCGGCAGCACAGCAGGCGCTTGTATCGGACCTTCAGCTCTTCTGCCGCCCCCAGGCCGACGGTAACGCCATAGGCTTCTGTTTCCTCCCCTGCGGAAAGTGACAAAAAATTGATCCCGCTTCCGTAAAGAGTGATCCTTCCTTTTTCGAACTGCAGGTCGGCCCTTGGGCGCAGCAGATGCGACGTTCCGACCGGCGCATCCTTTGCCAGCAGCAAAGCCGGCGTGTCTGCCGTCGGCCGCAGCAGAAAAACATCTCCGCAGTAGCTGCTTTTCATTGCAGGAGCAGGAGAATCCTCTGTCACACGGACAAGCGTATCGTTTCGGTCGGTTTTGTCAAACAGCTCAATTGCTGAAATGCGGCAATGTGCAGACGGCAGCGCAAGCCGTTCCAACACATCGTCCGCAGGCAGGCCTTCCTTTCTTTTTTCGCCCTTTGGCTGCAGCAAAAAGCGGGAGGAATAAAACGGCAGCCCGGGAAACAGCTCAATTCTCAGCTTCTGTACGGCGGCTGCATTCTCCATTTCCAGTGTGACAGAAAAAAACGGTTCGCTCAGCCCTCCGTTATCCTCCTCCGCGCACTGCACCGCAAAGCGCTCAAAAACGCCAAACGGCAGCGGAATTGCCTCGCAGGGCACCGCCGCCGTTTTATCGCTCGCTCTGTCATACAGCCTCCCCGGCTGCAGCATTCCGGATTCCAGCCGGTAAGAACGCTCCAGTGTGGCGTTGCCGACTGTCAGCTCGAAAGCGTTCCATCTTGCAAAACAATCCAGAAACTGCTGTATCATAGCATGATCATCCTTACAAGCGTTCCTTCCGATTCTGCTTCCCGGCTGCAGAACCGCTGTCAGCTAATCCGGAAAGGAACGGAGATTCTGTTCGAACGGTTCTCTCTCAGGCTTTGCCCTGCGGAGAATTCTGTCCGTTTTTTCCCGGCTTAAGTACGGCAGGCTGCGCAAACGTTACCGAGTCCAGCTTTTCGCGCACCATTTGAGAAATTTCGCGATACACCTGTTGAAACCGGCAATCGCAGGAAAACTCACGCGAACAATTTCCCGTGCAGTCGTGTTCCTTGCCAACACAGCGGCTGAGCTGGTACGGCCCCTCCACCGCCTCTATCACCTGCCGCAGTGTAAGCCGTTCCGGCGGCGCGGCAAGCTCATATCCTCCGCGGGAACCCTTATAGCTCTTCACGATCCCGGCCGCTGCCAGATTGCGCAGAATCTTCAGGCAGAATCTTTGCGGAACATTCGTATTTTCGGCAATCGTGCCCGCATCCTGGCGGCTTTGCAGCGCAGCCAGAAACTCCACCATACGCACCGCATAGTCGGCCTCCAGCGTAATATGCATGAAATCAACCTCTTTTGATAATGGGACGCTTCTCTCCCCTTTGCGAAAGCAGAGAAAAACTCAGTCCAAAAAATCCTTCAGCTTTTTGCTGCGGCTCGGGTGGCGCAGCTTGCGGAGCGCCTTGGCTTCAATTTGGCGAATCCGCTCACGCGTTACCTTAAATTCGCGGCCAACCTCCTCCAGTGTGCGCGAACGGCCGTCCTCCAGACCAAAACGCAGGCTGAGCACCTTTTCCTCCCGTGGGGTAAGCGTGCTGAGCACCTCGGTCAGCTGTTCCTTCAGCAGGGTATGCGATGCTGCATCTGCCGGAGCGGGAGCGTCGTCATCCGGAATAAAATCACCAAGGTGGCTGTCTTCTTCTTCACCGATCGGCGTTTCAAGCGAGACCGGCTCCTGCGCCACACGCATGATCTCGCGGACTTTATCCACCGGCAGGTCCAGCTCGTCGGCAATATCCTCGGCGGAGGGTTCATGTCCCGTAGTATGCAGCAGCTGCGAGCTGACCTTTTTGACCTTGTTGATGGTTTCCACCATATGCACCGGTATCCGGATGGTGCGCGCCTGATCGGCAATCGCACGGGTGATCGCCTGGCGAATCCACCACGTTGCATAGGTGGAAAACTTAAAGCCCTTGGTATAATCAAATTTTTCAACTGCCTTGATCAGACCAAGATTTCCTTCCTGAATCAGGTCAAGAAACTGCATTCCGCGGCCAAGGTACCTCTTTGCTATGGAGACGACTAACCGGAGATTCGCTTCCGAAAGGCGCTTTTTCGCGGCTTCGTCTCCGTCGGAAATTCGAATGGCCAGATCGATCTCTTCCTCCGGGGTCAGCAGCGGCACTCTGCCGATCTCCTTCAGGTACACCTTGACCGGGTCATCAATGGCAATCGCCTCGGCCGTTCCAACGTCGTCCTCATCTGCGGCGTCGCCGGTAATATCCAGCGCGAACTCCAGGTCGTCAAGGTTCGGCGTATCTCCGAAATCCTCCACGATCTCAACACCCTGGCTTTCGAGCGAATCGTAAAACTTCTCAATTTGTTCCACATCAAAATCCAACTCGCCAATCGCATCAAGAATTTCTTTTGTGCTCAGCTGGCCTTTCGATTTTCCAAGCTCTGTCAATTCCTTGATGACCGTCTTCTTGTCCTGTACTCCCATACTGTTTCATCCTTTCATCGGTGCAAGCCGTTGTCTCCGTCAGCGCACAGTCATAAACAACCGACTGAAGCGCGGCGGACGTACTGCGCCCGCCTGATCATTGTTTCTGCATTCGCAGTTGTTCCATCATTTTCAGCAAATCTTCGTCGCTGCTTTGCGCAGCCTGCTGCACGGTCGGTTTTCCATGTTCCTCTAAAATCACCGAAATGTAATCATGCTCCGCCTGCAGCAGATTTACACTTTGCGCGCTTTTAGCCAGCATTTGTGCTATTCTGCCCATTTCCTCCACAGAATAATATTCCGCGAAATCGGAAAGCGATACCTGCCGCCCTTCACACAGCCAACCGGTCAGTCTGTCGTAAACGCCACGGTTAAACGCCGTGCAGAAATTTTCCGGCGGGAGCGCCTCTCTTACTGCTGCCGCCCGATCCGGATTGCGCAGCAAATATGCAATCAGTGATTCCTCCGCCAACGCAGCGCGCATATTACGCGAGCGCTCCGGATTGATCTCGTCGCGGACTCCGCCCGAAAACTGCCGCTGAATCTGCCGCTGCTCGCCTTGCCGGCTGTCACGCTGCTGCCGTTTGCGCGCCTGTGTAATCTGGTGCAGCAGCGTCGCCTTTTCCACCTTAAGCTCCGCAGCCAGCTTCCCGGCGTAAACATCCTGCTCAATGGAGCTGTCAAGCCCCGCAAGCATTCCAACGGCTTCCCTCAGCATGTTAACGCGACCGTCCGCCGTTTCCATATTATATTTCTCCCGAATCTTTTGCATTCGGTATTCGACATCATTTCCGGAAGCCTCGATCAATTGCCGGAAGCGTTCCGCGCCGCGCGTCTTAATAAACTCATCGGGATCCTTACCCTCCGGAACCGTCAGCACCCGTACCCGCAGCCCTGCGCTTTTCAAAATCGGAATGGCACGGGCAGTCGCTTTTTGTCCTGCTCCGTCGGCATCGTAGCACAGAATGACTTCCTGTGCATAGCGGGCGATCAGCAGCGCGTGCTTGGGCGTCAGCGCGGTTCCCTGCGTGGCGACCGCATTTGTAAAGCCGGCCTGATGCAGCGAAATGACATCCATGGGTCCTTCGGCAAGGATCAGGTTCGGCTGACCGGAGCTTTTGGCAAAGTTCAGCGCAAACAGCACGCTGCTTTTTTCAAACACGAGCGTTTCCGAGGAATTGAGGTACTTGGGTTCTGCCTTTTCCAAAACGCGTCCGGAAAAGGCGATCACATTGCCCCTGACATCAATGATCGGAAATATCACGCGGTCGCGAAAACGGTCATAAACGCCGCCGTTTCTTCCCTGAGAAGCAAGATTCGCCATCACAAGCTCCTGCTGGGAAAAGCCTGCGCGCTTCATGTGGTCACACAGCGCCGACCAGCTCCCCGGCGCGAACCCAAGCCCAAAGTGGTTGATCGTAGCGTTGGAAAGCCTTCTTCCGTGCAGGTATTCCAGCGCCTTCTCGCCGCATTGTGCATTGAGCTGCGCGTGAAAAAAGCGTGCCGCTTCCCTGTTCGCCTCCAGAATCCTGAGCTTCAGCTTTACGGTGCCGTCGTCGCGTCGGGCGTCCTCCGGCATCTCCAGGCCCGCCCGCTGCGCCAACAACTTGACCGCCTCTATGTAATCCAGATTTTCGATCTTGCGGATAAAGGTAATGGTGTCGCCGCCCGCTCCGCAGCCAAAGCAGTAAAACGAGTCATTTTCCGGATACAGGACAAACGAAGGCGTTTTTTCGCCGTGGAACGGGCAAAGCCCCACTAAATTTCGTCCGGTCCGCCGCAGCTTCACGTAACCGGAAACAACCGATTCAATTGGATTGGCGCTTTTCAGCTTCTGTAAAAATTCCTCCGGTAAAGCCATTCGCTTCGCCCTCCTTCCCGTTCATTATTAAAAGTAACAAGGCTCAGTAACGCGACCACGCCTTTGGAACCGTGATCGCTTCGAACATCTGCGTTGCAAAGCCGTCGCTCATCCCCGCAATATAATCGCACACAGCGCGATCGGCTCCCTCCCGTTCCCGCACAATGCGCATTTCGTCAGGGAGCTTGTCCGTATGCTCCAAACAGTAGCCATACAGTGTTTGAACCAGACCGGGAACCTTTTGCTCCTCTCCCTTTGCCACCGGATTGCTGTAGACATTCCGGTACATGAACCGGTGCAGCGCATCGAACGCTTCCTGTACATCGGCCGCCATTGCAAGGCGCTCCGGCGTGGAATTCGCCACCAGCGAGCTGACCAGCGTGTTGATGCGGGTGGTGCGCCGGTCGCCAAGCGTCTCAATAATATCCCACGGAATCTCTTCCGGGTTCAACACCCCGGCACGCTGCGCATCGTCAATATCGTGATTGATATATGCGATACGATCCGCAATACGCACAATCCGGCCCTCTGTGGTAAAAGCCTCTGTTCCTGTGGTATGGCAGCGGATGCCGTCGCGCACCTCGGCGGTCAGGTTCAGCCCCAGGCCTTCGTTTTCCAGCAGCTCCACCACACGGACACTTTGCTCATAATGGCGGAACCCACCCGGCGCAATCGCGTCCAAAGCGCGTTCCCCTGCGTGACCGAACGGCGTATGCCCCAGGTCGTGGCCGAGAGAGATCGCCTCCGTCAGGTCTTCGTTGAGCTGCAGGCAGCGGGCAATGGTACGGGCAATCTGCGCAACCTCCAGCGTATGCGTCAGCCGGGTGCGGTAATGGTCACCCTCCGGCGAAAGAAAGACCTGTGTCTTGTGCTTCAGCCGCCGAAACGACTTACAGTGAAGGATCCTGTCCCGATCACGCTGAAATGCGGTTCGCAAATCACATTCCGGCTCAGGGCGCTGCCTGCCGAGCGTCGTTTTGGCTTTGGCGGCCTGCTTTGCCAAAAGCCGAAACTCCTGTTCTTCCGTTCGTTCGCGGATCGTCATCGCCGAATCCCTCCTTTGACGTTTGCCCTTTGTGTCACGTCATCAAAAATATAAAATGCTTCTATAAGAATAATACGACAAAAACTTTTGTTTCCCTCTATTTTTATTTTTTAATTGTTTCTCAGTCATTTTCCTGCCGGGGGTAGTACCGTTCTCCGCAAAGCTCAATTTCAACCGCGCCGTTCGTCGCGTCGGCCAGCTTTTGCTGCAGCAGCGGGAGCTCTCCGGGCAGCAGATGAAAGCAAAGCTCCACATCCTGCCCAAAAACCGTATCATCAAGCACGGCGCCGCACTGCGGCAAAAGCTTTGCCACCGCCCCGTGCTGATGGTACTCGCACAGCAGCCTGCCCTGCAGGCACCGCTGCATTGTTACCACCCCTGCCGCCTGCAGCGCCAGCTGCGCCGCCTTGGCGTATGCCCTCACCAGCCCGCCGGTTCCAAGCAATATCCCGCCAAAATACCTCGTAGTCACAATGGCCGTGTCCGTAATATCCGCCTTGGTCAGCGCCTCCAGCGTGGGCAGACCGGCTGTTCCCTGCGGCTCCCCCGCGTCGGAATACCGCATCAGCCCGCCGCTGCGCAACCGATAGGCATAAACATTGTGGCGCGCGTCCCATCGTTTTGCGCGGATCTCCTCCAAAAAAGCAAGCGCTTCCTCTTCTGTCTGCACCGGCTTTGCGTAACCGATAAAGCGCGAACGTTTTTCGGTAAATTCAGCTTCTCCGTATACCCGGACTGTCCGATAGCCTTTTTGTTCTGCCAAAATGGATCCCCTCCCGCCGATTGCGATTCCGTGCGAATGCCCGGCGCGCAGAAGCGCCCGCGCAGCCCCGGTCTTCCCGCCTTGACGCCTGTCCCAATCCAGAACCGGCGCATTACGGGAATAAAGCAAGAGGGCTGCTGCAGAACCTGCCGTTCCCGGCGGATCGTTTTGCAACAGCCCCTCTTGTATGACAACAAATTATTTGTCCTGCATTCCAAAACGCTTCTTAAAGCGATCGACACGGCCGCCCGTGTCTACCAACTTCTGCTTTCCGGTGAAGAACGGATGGCACTTTGAGCAAATTTCCACGCGGATATCCTTCTTGGTGGAACGTGTGTGAATCACATTGCCGCAAGCGCAGGTAATGGTTGTCTCTTCGTATTTCGGATGAATTGCTTCCTTCATTCTTTTCACCTCTTTCGGCACAACCGCATCATTAACATTGGAATTATATCATATCGACATTCAAATTGCAAGCGATTTTCTGCGGTTTTTTCCGGTTGCTTTTCTTTGTTTTCGTTTTGCACGGCAATTCTGAGCAAAACGGCTCAGAAAATGCATTCCACAAGTGAAAGCTTCCCGTCATTCAACAGGCGGGAAGCTTATCATAACATATTTCCTTGCAGTTCGCAAGATTTTTTTGCGGCAGGCCCCATTGAGGCCGATTCCGCCGAAGCCCTTGACTCCTTTCAGGGTTTTACAGGGGCGTTCGGGCGCTTGACCTCCAGCACAACGGACACCTTGTCTGGCGGAATATTTTCAATATCGTTAAATAAAAGCTCAAACGTGCTTCCGTCCTTCGCCTCCCACGTCATAGAGGTATTTTCTTCCCATTTCTGCTTAGGCTCCGGCATGCAGCTGAGAGCCATTTTGTTTACCTTCTCCCAAATCTCAGAGGCGTTGCCCTCCAGGGTAAAGGCATAGCGTCCGGTACAAAGCGGCTTCTTTCCGTCAATAAAAACATAGGTCGCCCAACCGTCGGAATCGAGTTCGTCGGAATGCACCTTTACGGTGAACCGGTCTTCCAAATCGACTTCGACGGAATCGGCATCCACATTCAGCTTTTTCATGACTTCTTCCTTGGTCATCGTCCAGTCTGTTCCTGCAAAGGTATAAGCGTTCTCCGTTCCTGTTACAACCTCCCGAAAAAGAGGGCTTTTTTCCTGTTTGGCCGCAGCTGCAGAGCAGCCGGTTGAAAATGCAAGAAGCAAGGTTAAAACACCGACCATGAACAAACCGAAATTTTTACCGTTTCTTTTTTTCATAAAAACCCTCCTGATTCCATGTTTCAATTTTTAGCATTCCGTCAAGATGATCTCCCAAGCGGAACCATCTTCCAGTTTTGCTTATTTTGATTATATCATATAAAAATATGGATTTCAATGATTTGCCAAAAAAAACAGATTTTACACGAAAATTTGATCGGTTTTTCTCTATTACAGCGTGATTATCTCAGAAAGCCAAAGCGAGTACAGCAGCTTTTCCTTTACCGGCTTGCCGAAGGCCTTTTCCAACGCCTCGGCGTAAAAGGCAAGCTGCTCCGCATACCGCGCGGCCAGCTCGCCGCCGGTTTTGACTCGATCGGTTTTGTAATCGATCAGCACGAGCATCCCTGCCTCTTCCAGAACACAGTCGGCCACGCCCTGCAGCAGAACTGTCTCCGCCGCATCCTCTCCCGAAATTTCGGGAGCAATTCGGGAAGCGGGGATCTCTTCAAAAAACCGGACCTCGCGGCGAACCCTTTCGGCGGCAAAAATCCGTTTGCCAAGCGCGCCTGAAAACAGCGCGTCAATGCGCTTCAGATCGATCGATGCGCTTTCCTCTGCAGTCAGAAACCCTGCGGCGGTCAGACGGTCAAGCTCGGCGGCAGAATCCTCTCTTGCCTCCAGGTAGTCGGCGAACTGTAAAAAACGGTGCAGCGCCGTGCCCCGCTCGGCCGGTGTCAGCCCACCCGCGGTCAAAAACCGCGGTCTGCGTTCTCCAAGATGCTTCTGCCGTTCCCGATCCTCCGCCAGCTGAGAGATCGCAGCCTTGACCGGCACAAAGGAAAGCGCCGTTGCCGCCGGCTTTGCCGCAAACACAGCCCGCATTTTTTCAAGCAGCGCCTCGTCCGGCGCGCAAGGCTCCGTCTCCGCAGCGGAAACAAAATCCTCCCGGTGGGGAATGGAGCATTGAATTTTCCACGCGCTCCCCGGCAGCGGCGCTCCCTCTTCGGCGCCGGCAAGCCGTCTCAGCGCCGCGCCGTCTCTGTGCCGAAGCAGCGCCGAAAGGATCCAGTCTGCAAAGCTACCCGCACTGCGAACATCAAAAGGCAGAAGCCTGCCGTTTTCCATCTGCTGCGCGGCCAGCTGCGCCAGACGCTTTTCCGGAGAATTGCAGCTGGCAAGCAGGAACAGCTTTTCCCGCGCGCGCGTTACGGCGACGTAAAGCACGCGCAGCTGTTCCGAAAGCTCATCCCGCGCCGTTTCCAGCTGGACCGCATCATAAGCCGCCGTAGAAAAGCGCGCTCCGCTGACCGGATCCTTCCGTTTCAAACCGACGCCAAGCTCCGGGTGGATCAACAGATCTCCCATTTGTGAGCTTGTGTTGAATTTCCGGGCGGTATCCGCAAGAAAAACAAACGGGAATTCCAGTCCCTTCGAGTGGTGAATACTCATAATACGCACCACATTGGCCGATTCGGAAAGAACCGCCGCCGGAGCAAGGTCGGAGCGCTGCTCCTGCAGGCGGTCGATATACCGGATAAATCCGGAAAGTCCGCGGTAGCCTGCGCGCTCATACGTCCTGGCATATTCCAACAGCAGCCGCAGATTTGCCAGCTGCGCGCCGCCGTCCCGCATGGCAAGCACCATTTCCTCCATGTGCAGCTCTTCAAAAATACAGCGCAGCAGGCGGTCGCTCGGCATGGTAGCCGCCAACCGGCGAAAACGCGCCGTCATATGCAGAAAACCGGCGCATCGCGCATCCTCTTCCGCCGCCAGCCGCAGCGCCTGATACAGCGAGCCTTTCGGCAGCCGAAGGCGAAGCTTTGCGGCATCGTCGGCCGAAAAGCCGCAGACCGGCGAAAGCAGCACCGCCAGCAGAGGAATATCCTGCAGCGGATTATCGATCACACGCAGCAGCGAAAGAGTGACCGAAATTTCTCTTGCGGCAAAAAAGCCGCCCTGCGCACTGGTCCAGACCGGAATTTTCCGTGCTTCCAACGCCTTTGCATACGGCGCGGTATGCTTTGCCGCGCTGCGCAGCAAAATGCAGAAATCGCGGTATTCCGCCGGCCTTTGTTCTCCGTTTTTGCTGACGACGGCTCCGGAATCCACCATCGCACGAATTTTTTGAGCGATCCATTCCGCCTCGGCCTCTTCGCCCTCGCCGTCGTATTGGGAGGTGTCGAACAGCTGCAGCTCTGCAGAGGGCTCCTCCTCTTCCGGATACGGCGCGGCAGGCACAAGCTCCTCCTCTTCCGTGTAGTCCAAATCGCCCACCGATCGGCTCATCAGCAAACGGAAAAGAAAATTGCACGCGCCGGTTACTCCGGAGCGGCTGCGAAAGTTCTGCCCAAGGATCACCGCAGCCGGATATTCATCCTTTATCCGGTCATAACGCGGATACCGTGCGCGGCGCTGCAGAAACAGCTCCGGACTCGCTTGCCGGAAACGATAAATGCTCTGTTTGACGTCGCCAACCAGAAAAAGATTCTCTTCGCTGCGCGAAACAGCGGAAAAAATCATATCCTGCGCTCCGTTGGTGTCCTGATATTCGTCCACCATCACCTCTTCGAACCGTTCGCTCAGCGCTTCCGCCGCAGCAGTGCGCTCAAAGCCGTTCTCCGTCGGCTGAACCAGCAGTGTGATTGCAAAATGCTCCAGGTCTCCGAAATCCAAAAGATTCCGCTCCTTTTTCAGAGCATCCAACCTGCTTCCGTATTGTTTGCAAAGCTCCGCCAGCGCGCGAACCACCGGCAGCTGTTCCCGAATCTCCTTCCGGACCTCTGCCGCCGGCCGATCAAAGTATGCACCCAGCTTTACAAGCTGATCTTTATACCGTTTACGGGCATTCTGCACCCGCTCCTTTATCGCCTCGCTGCCCGCGCCGCGTTTAAGCATGCCGAGCCTTGCAAAACCGAGTGCGCCAAGCGCCCGGGCCATTGCGTCCCAGCTTCGTTCTTCGGCGCGGCTTTTTAAAAACATGCACTGCGCCGCATCGTCGGCCAGCGCTGAGCCGTAAGCCGCCGCAACGGCGTCGTCCTGCGCCGCAAGGCGCGCGGTTTGTTCGACCGCCTGTTGAACCGCCTGCAGCTGCTCCTCCGCATAGGTAAACAAAATCTCGCCCCACGGGGTCTTTTCCGGTGCGTCCTCCGCCTCAAACAGCTTTGTCTTTTCGTCCAACCACCGTTCCGGAAACGGGTGTGACCGCACGAAATCGTAAAGCCGGCGCACTGTATCCGTCAGCCGCCGGTCATCGCGGTCTCCCGCAAACAGCTCCACCAATTCCCGAAACCCGCCGTCTTCTCTTGCGGTTGCATAAGCCTCCTCTGCCGTTTCCTGTGCGGCGCGGTCGCACAGCAGAAGTATTTCGTCCTCGGTTGCGATCCGAAAGGTAGGAGAAACTCCGAGCTGCGAAAAGTTTTCGCGAATCAAATCCGAGCAAAAGCTGTGCACGGTAGAAATTCTTGCACGCTCCAGCAGCAGCTTTTGCCGCTGCAGGCGCAAATCGTCCGGGTGCTCCGCAAGAAGCTCCGAAATCCGTGACGCGATCCGCTGTTTCATCTCCGCTGCTGCCGCCTTTGTAAAGGTAACCACCAGCAGCCGGTCGGCGTCGCAGCCATCCTGCGCAGTGATCCGCTCGATCACGCGCTGCACCAGCACCGCCGTTTTGCCGGAACCGGCCGCAGCCGAAACCAGCAGCGTTCCCCCGCGCGCTTCTATGGCGTCCTGCTGATCGTACGTCCATTTTGTGGCCATTGTAATCCCTTCCTTCCGCTTGTCTACAGCTTTTCTCCGCGCTCCAGCAGGTCAAACACCTGTTGATTGGAAAGCGTCGGGAGCTCGCGCGGCGGTTCATCCTCCCGCCGGCCGCAAACGCTTGCAAAGCTGCACCAGCTGCACGCTTTTTCCAACGGATCCGCCGCAATTTTTCCGTTGTGCAGCTGAGCTCCCATTTGCCGCACCAGATCCTCTATTTTTTGAGAAAGCCTGCCCAGACGAGCAAGCGAGATCACCTGAGAGCGCGCGTCGGGCGTGCCGTCCGTTTTCATTCGGACAGGAATAAAAATTCCTTTCCCGTCCGGCTCCATTCCGCTGAGGACCCGGGAATCCTCCAGCACCAGGCCGCTCATACACATGGCCGAAAGTCTGCGCCGATCGGCATCCTCCGCGTTTTCGCCCCGAACCCCTTCGATCTGAGGGGTTCGCGCCGGCATATACAGCACCCCGGCCGGGACCACCCCGCCCGGCTGCGCTCCATAGCGCGCCTCGCCGTTCTTCCAGATCGTCAGCAGGTAAATCAGCATTTGCATATTGATGCCGTAAAGAACATCGCGCAGCGCAAACCTTTTTGCGCCGGTTTTGTAATCGATCACGCGTACAAAGGTCTCGTTTTCGGCTTCCATTACGTCCACACGATCCACCTTGCCGTAAATTTCGACGCTGCCGCCGTCCGGCAAGGGCAGGTGCAGCGCGGGAATACTGTTTTCGTCTTCCGGAGGACCGATCGGCAGTTCAAAATCGGCCGGTACGAAGCTGCTTTGCTCCAACTCTTTCAAAATGACCCGCAGCAGCAGTACGGCAACATTTTGAAACCGTTCGTACAGGCAAAGAAAACGCTCTGTTTTTCCCTCCCTGCCGCCGAGTCTCGTGTTCAGATAGTCTTCCAGAATACGGTGCACCTGCCGGTCCAGCTGTTGTTTTTCCAAGCCGAATTCCTCTTCCCGGCTGCGCAGTACCTGCTCCAGCACATAATGGATCATGGTACCGTATTCCAACGAATCAATTTTAGCCTGACGCCGCGGTTGGGCGCCGAGACCGTACTGGCAGAAGTACTGAAACGGACACTGATAAAATTTTTCGACCCGCGAGGGTGAAAGCCGCATTTGCTTTCCAAAAAGCGCCCGTGCCGTCGCGCGATCTCTGATTTCATACGAAACGCCTTCGGAGGCTCTTTGCATCGCTTCCAGCAGCGGCCTTGACTCCTCATGCCCGGCAAACGCCTGCTGCAGCGCGGATCTTCGCGGCGTATTGCGAAAATATTCGGCGGCAAGCGTCTGCGCAGCTTCACCCACCGTCGCCGGGGAATTCGGGTCGCCTGCACAGGGCTGCACAGCCAACTGCGGAAAGCACGTTCTCAGTTGCGTTACAATTTCACCGGGCAGCATCGCCTCGCCGCCAACCGACGCCTGGACCCAGCTGACAAACAGCTTTTCGGACGCACTGCACAGCGCCGTATACGCCAAAAAGCGCTCGTCAACAGCGTTTTCCTCCTCTCCCTGAGCCAGAGTCACGCCAAGAGCGTCAAGCTGCTTTCTTTCTTCTCCGTTGAATACGGAGCTGCTGCCGGGCGGCGCGGGAAAAACGCCCTGATTCGCGCCCGCCACAAACACCACGCGTGGCCCCGCCGGCCGCATCCGTTCAGCTCCGCCTACGGTGACCTCATCCAGGCTCTGCGGCAAATGCCCCAGCTCCGCGGCGGAAACGGCCAGCTGCAGCAGCCGCAGTACGCGCGCCGGCTCCAAACGGTCTTCTCCCAGCACAGCAGCCAACTGATCGAGCAGGTCCATCAGCAGATCCCAGGCGCGCAGCTGATCCTCCGCCAGCTCCCCGCGGCCATCCTCCCTCAGCTGAAGGGCCGCCTGCGCAAGGTGCTGCTGTGCTTCGGTCTGCTGCAGAAAAGCGTAAATCGCCTCCGCGGCCGTTTTTCCGGTTGCCTCGCGCAGGCCGTTGCGCAGCGCAAGCAGCGGCGTGCAAATTTTTTCTCTCAGGGCATTCAGGTTTTCCAGGCGCTGCCGGTCCTCCTCCGAAAGCGTGTCCGCAAAGCCGTCCGGAGGATTTTTCCATTCCTCCAGCCACCCCCCCCGGTTGACATTCCACACAAAGGCGTAATTTTCAAGCGAAGCAATCTCCTCCGCAGAAAGCCCCCAAAGCCCTGTTTTCAGGCAGCGGAACAGGCTGTCGCCCTCCATTCCCCCGCAAACACATTCCAACGCTGAAATCACAAACGCCATTAACGGAGAATCGTCCACCGGGCGCGGCATATCCATAAAATACGGGATCCCGTACCGCCGCAGCATTTCGTCCAGAATGCCCGCATAATCTTCCTCCCGCCGCACAATGACCGCAAAGTCACGGCAGCGGTATTCGCCGGACTGCACCATACGCAGAACGGTGCGGGCAATCCATTGTGATTCCTCATACGGGTTCAGCGCCGACGCAAGCGATATGCTGCCGTCCGGCCGCTGCACATCCGGCTTTCCGATGCGAAACAGCAGCCTTTCGGCGGCAGCCAGATTCTCCGTTTGAAAACGCGCTCCCGGGTTCAGCGTAACCGGCGGCGCAACGGCAACATGATGCCGCCTCGCCAGCTCGATCAGCCTGCGAGCCGTTTTCTTTACTCCGGAAAACAGCCCGGCTCCGTGCTCCGGGTCATCCAGCGAATCGGTACAAAGCATGACCACACAGTCCGCCGACTGTGCAATCACCAGCTCCAGAACGGAAAACTCCTGCGCGGTAAACCCCTTAAAGGAGTCGACCGCCACAAACGCACCCGCAAAAAACGGGTGCGCCGCCAACTGATTTTTCAGACGCGTCAAATCGTCAAGAGGATCAAGAAAGCTTTTGCTTACCAGCGCCTCGTATTCCGTCAGCACGGCACCGATCTCCTGCGTTTTGCTTTTGAGCGTACCGTCCGCCATCGTTTGTGCCACGGTCAGCAGCTTGGCCGGTTCAACACCGCACATTTTGCATTCCTGTGCCATGTGCAGCATCAGCGAAATAAATTCGCCGTTTTCTGTCTGCCGCCGGTAAAGCTCCAGTGAATCCGCGACACGAGCCAGCGCCTGACTCATCAGCAGCACACGGCCGCTTTCGTTGAGTCTGCGCCCTGCCATTCCCCCGTATTCACGCTGCACACGATCCGCCAGACGAGTAAAGCTCAGCACCTCAACGCCAAGGCTTTTTTCTTTCAGCTCGCGCTGAAGCGCTTTTTCGCTTTCAAACGAATATTGCTCAGGTACCAAAAAATAAATCGATCCTTCTCCGGATCTGACCTTTTCCGCTAACAACGCGCGGGCATATTCGGTTTTCCCGCTGCCCGCACGGCCAAAAATCAAGTG
>JAHZES010000001.1:27638-31066 GCA_019421725.1 Clostridiales bacterium
CCTCCCTTTTCCTGATCACAGTCTAATTTCTGTTCTTTTATTTTACCATAAATTTTGCACCAAAATCAGTACAAAAATCATTTCTGCCGCCGCACCGTTTGCCGCGCATTCCGTCAAATTCATTCCGCCCGGCGGCGTAAAAAACAAACGCGCTGCACCGAAAAAGGACGGCACCGCAAATGCAGTACCGTCCTTGCTTATAAATTCACGGAAACTCAGTTGGTCAGGCAGCTTTCTGTTTCCTTGTCGAACACATGCAGGTTCTTGGTGTTGATGGCGATTTTGATTTCTTCACCGGCCTGAGTCTGAGAGGTCGGATCAACACGAGCAGTAATCTGGTTCTCGCCGCTGGCAAGATACAGGAAGATTTCAGCGCCCATCAGCTCAGTAACTTCAACCTTGGCGGAAATAACGCCGTCGGCGTACTTGGTAAGGCTCTCTTCGTCGTCGTAAATATCTTCCGGACGAACACCGATGACAACATCCTTGCCGATATATTCGTCAAGCTTCTTGTCAACGTCCTTTTCAGCCGGAACGGTGATGGCAAAGCCGTCGAACTTGGCAACGATCTTATCGCCGTCCTTATCGAGCGTTGCGTTGATGAAGTTCATCTGCGGAGAGCCGATGAACCCTGCAACGAACATATTAACAGGCTTGCTGTAAAGGTTCTGAGGAGTATCGACCTGCTGAATAAAGCCATCCTTCATAACCACGATGCGGTCGCCCATGGTCATAGCTTCGGTCTGGTCATGCGTAACGTAAATAAAGGTGGTACCCAATTTCTTGTGCAGCTTGGCAAGCTCGGTGCGCATCTGTGCACGCAGCTTTGCATCCAGATTGGAAAGCGGCTCGTCAAGCAGGAAGACCTTCGGCTCACGAACGATTGCACGGCCGAGAGCAACACGCTGGCGCTGACCGCCGGACAAAGCCTTCGGCTTACGATCAAGCAGGTGGGTAATATCCAGAATCTTGGCAGCCTCTTCAACGCGGCGCTTGATTTCAGCCTTCGGAGTCTTGCGAAGCTTCAGACCGAACGCCATGTTGTCAAACACGGTCATGTGCGGATACAGAGCGTAGTTCTGGAACACCATGGCGATATCACGGTCTTTCGGAGCTACTTCGTTCACCAGCTTGTCGTCGATGTACAGTTCGCCTTCGCTGATTTCTTCCAGACCGGCGATCATACGCAGGGTGGTGGATTTACCGCAGCCAGAAGGACCAACCAAAATGATAAATTCCTTATCCTGAATTTCAAGGTTGAAGTCGGAAACCGCAACAACGCCGCCTGCATATTTCTTGTAGATATTCTTCAAGGTAACGCTAGACATCTTTCAATTCCTCCTAATCTTTTCGGCGTGAAGATACGCCGAAGTATTGAGTATGTGAATATTATAGCAGATAAAACTTCAAAATGGAATCCTTTGATTTATCCAAACTTAAAAATGATGATTTAGGTAATTTTTATAAAATAAAATCGGCCAGTCAATATTTTAAACAAATTTAATCTTCTTTTTGTACTTCAAACACAAAATTTTTCTCTTCCGCGGTCAACTCGCGGCATTCACCCTCACAGAGCTTCGGGTCAAGCTTCAAAGCGCCGATTTGAACGCGCCGCAGCGTCAAAACCGTTCTTCCGACAGCGAGAAACATTTTCTTTACCTGATGAAACTTCCCCTCCCGAATACGCACCCGAACCAGGGGATTTTCGCCCCCGCGCAACACACAAAGCCCCGCCGGCATGCACACGGTGCCGTCGGCAAACACAATGCCCTGCCGAAACGCTTCGACCTCCCTTTCTGTCACCGGGCCGTCAATCACTGCTTCATAAAGCTTGTACACACCCTTTTTAGGAGAAAGCATTCTGTGGGCAAAGTCGCCGTCATCGGTCAGGATCAGCAGGCCCGTGGTGTCTTTGTCCAAACGCCCCGCCGGGAAAAGCCCGCGCCTGTACAGTGCGGGCGGAACCATATCCACAACGGTTTTTGCCTTCGGGTCGTTCGAGGCGGAGATCACTCCCGCCGGTTTGTTCATCATCAGATATAAAAATTTTCTGTAACGGATCTCGTTCCCGTCCAGCGCGACGGTCTGCAATTCCGCGTCTATCTTGGTCTCGCCGCTGCGAACCGCTTTCCCGTCCACGGTTACCCGCCCGGCGCGCAGCATCATGCCGACCTCCCTGCGGCTGCCAAGCCCCTGAGAAGCCAGTAATTTATCGATCCGCTGCATTGCCATGAAAAAATCCTTTCTGTAAACGTCTTTGCGTGAAGCGGCCTGCCGCGCCGCCTGCTTTTATCCTGGTTCTGCCCCGGACGAAGCCGCAACGGCAGACGACGCCGGAGGCGCTGCGCTTTCCGCTGAGGACGGCGCACTTTCCAAAGGCAGAACGATTGGTTCCGAGTTGCGGCGGAATCCCTGCATAAAACCGTCCAGCGCATTGGACGCAATATCCCCGCCGATGATCGTATTATTGTAGATCAGCAGATTGGCAACCACGGTACCTTCGTAATCGGGGTAATTTTTCACCTCGTATGTCCAGCGCTTGACCCTTCTGCCCTGATACCGCGTCAGGTCAAACTCCTGCGCCCGCTGCAATTCATTGTATTTTTGATATACCGAGTCGAAAATCTCTGGGATAATCACCTCGCAGATTTCGGTAGGCTCGTCGGAGACCTCCCACCCAAACTGCGCTAAAAACGCCCGGCGCTGTGCATTATCCTGCGCTTGAAACTGATACCCAGCCGCCGTTTGCACCGCTCCGTCGCGCGACGCGGCAAGCACAATAACCAACACCGCCAGAACCGCGGCGGCACAGACAATCCACAAAAGCTTCTTCTTGTCTGCTCTCACCGAAAAAACAAACATACTGCGACCATCCCTTTCCGCACGCTATGAATTTGCATTCCGGAACATAGGTATGCGAAACGGGGTAAAATTAGACTATTCCGCGGCGGCTTCGTCTGAACCGTAAAACTTTTCATACGCCGCATCAATAGCTTCCTGCGACGGCGCCGTTTCGTGGATATAATCCAGCGCGTAGTAGGAGTCCGGCATCAGGATCACCGGGTTTGACTCGTATTTTTCGGTGGAAACGGCGTCTGCGGATTCTCCTTTGCGCAGCCTGCGGGCAACGACGACCAGCCGATCGCCCCAGAAGTTGTACTCACAGGTAGAAAACACAAGAAGCGAATCGTCGTAATTCACATCGTCGTCAATGTGGAACAGCGAACGGGTGCGCGCATTGCGAATAAATGCGTTAAACGATTCTTCATCACCGTAACCGGTATTGTAATAGACAAACGAACCCTCATCCCTTGCTGCCACGCTGGCCCGGCAAACCGCAATGATTTTCCATTCGCCGCGGCGGTACTTCGTGTCAAATGTAAACGTAGGGTTTTCCTTGAGAAAATCAAGCCTTTTGAACTTGAGCA
>JAHZES010000001.1:31076-36252 GCA_019421725.1 Clostridiales bacterium
CGTCGTTATCTTCCATATTGTGGCCATACATCACCAGCACCTGCGCCTGCGGCTGCAGTGTGCTTCCCGCTGAAAGAAACAGACTTCCCAGCTTGTTGCCATTACCTTCCGCATCGCGGCGAAGATAATAATTCTGGTTTTCCGGCGTCCAGAACACCGGATTGTCAATTGTCGTGTTCGGAACGGTCAGCCAACCTGCAACATCGGCGTTCTTCTCGATCAACGGCAAAAACTCGGGCAATACCGACGGTTCCTCCTCCCCTCTGACGGGTTCCGACGACGGCGAGGTATTCGGCCTGCTGTAAATGTTCTGAAAATCCTGAATCGATTTATGGCTTTGCCCCGGAACGATCACCAGCTCATAGATCAGCACACCGCCGGAAACCAGCATCACTGCCAGCGCCAACCAGAAAATAACCGTCAGCACGGCATGCTTTACCGTCCGCTTTTTCTTCGGCCTCTGCGCATGCCGAGGTCCTGTTTCGCTGCATGCGCCATGATCATCGGCCTGTTTTTCCTGCGGCTTTCTCTCGAATTCGTCCATCATCATATCCACCTTTCCGTGCAGAGAAGCTGCGTCCGCTCTCCATTCAGATCTTGACCCAACGGATTCCCGACATAGCGCGCTCCACCAATCCGGCCTCATCCAGAGCTTCTTCGGCCTCCAGCACATATTTCAAAACCGGCCGGGTCCGCGGATGCTTCGGTGTAAACACCGTGCAGCAATCCTCATACGGTTCAATAGATGTTTCAAACGTATCGATTTTGCGGGCTATACGGACGATCTCCTCTTTGTCCATCCCGATCAGCGGGCGCAGGACCGGCATCGTCGTTACTGCGGCATCCGTGCAACCGATCGCCTGCAGCGTCTGACTGGCAACCTGCCCCAGGCTTTCGCCGGTTGCCAACGCCATGCAGCCGCACTGCTGCGCGACCCGCTCGGCAAGCTTCATCATATAGCGCCGCATAATAATGGTAAACAGCTCCTCCGGGCAGTTTTTTACGATCTGCTCCTGAATTTCGGTAAACGGGACGATATGCAGCGTCATCCCTCCGGAATACAGCGAAACCTTCTTTAGCAGCTCGATCACCTTCTGCTCGGCACGCTCGCTGGTATAGGGCGGGCTGGCAAAATGAATCGGATACAGCTCCACGCCCCGTTTGGCGATCATCCAGCTGGCGACCGGGCTGTCGATACCGCCCGAAATCAGCACGCCCGCCTTTCCCCCGGTTCCAACAGGAATTCCTCCCGCGCCCGCAAGCGCCTGTCCGTGAATATAAGCGCCGAAATCACGGATCTCTACGATCACAGTGAGCTCCGGCTCGTGAACGTTCACCTGAAGATGCGGAAAACGCTCGAGCAGATATCCGCCCAGTTCATTGCAGATGGCCGGGGAATTGAGCGGAAACGTTTTGTCTGATCGCTTTGCCTCTACCTTAAAGCTTTGGCAGCCTTCCAGCTGCGGAGCAAGATATTCTGCAGCAGCGCTGCAGATAGCGGTCATGTCCTTCTCTGTTTCGCAGGCACGGGAAAAGCGGGAGATCCCGAACACCTTTCCTACCCGGTCCGCAGCAAGATCCATATCGAACGAATCCTCCTGAGGAAAAATGTAAATGGTCGACTGCGCCGACTGAATTTTGCATTCACCCAGCGGTTTGAGCGCCCGGCGCAGATTGCGCACCAGAATGTCCTCAAACGTGTGCTTATTCAAGCCCTTCAGCGCCAGCTCGCCGACCTTGACAAGAATCAATTCCTTCATTCTGTTTGAAACCAGCCTTTCTGTTTTTCCTGAAATTTTGCCGAAACCAACGCGGCATCCGGCGTCCAACGCGCCGTTATGCCTTGCGGATAATGGTTTGCACTCCGTCCTGCAGCGCCTGAATCAGTTGGTCGATATCCCCGCGGTCGTTTTCGTGGCCAAAGCTGACGCGAATGGCAGAATCGATCCGAACCGGCTCCAAGCCCATAGCGGAAAGAACGTGACTTTTCTTTCCCTTGGCACAAGCCGAGCCGCTGGATACAAAAACGCCGCGCGACGCAAGATAGTGGAGCATCGTTTCCGAACGGATGCCAAGGACGGAGAAATTCAAAATATACGGCAGCGCATCCTCGCCGGAATTCATCACGACTCCCGGAAGCTGCAGCAGCCGCTGCACACAGTAATCCCGCAGCGAACGCATGCGCGTCATCTCCTCCTCCACCGGCGGCAGACAGGCCGCCGCTGCGCCGAAGCCGGCGATCAGCGGGACCGCCTCGGTCCCGGGGCGAAGCTTTTTTTCCTGTTCGCCGCCGAACTGCCGCGGAAGGATGCGGCTGCCCTTGGACACATAAAGCGCGCCGACGCCCTTTGGGCCGCAGATTTTATGCGAACTGACCGTAAGCAGGTTTGCGCCGAGCTTTTGCGGAAAAACATTCCGCTTGCCAAACGCCTGTACGGCGTCAACATGGACGAGCGCCGGAGCCTTTGCCCTCTGCACGGCGCGCGACAGCGCTTCCACCGGTTCGATCGCGCCGACCTCGTTGTTGACCATCTGCATGGAAACCAGGATCGTTTCCGCATTCACCGCCTGAAACACCCGTTCTTCGGGCACTCTGCCCCAACGGTCCGGCTGCAGGCAAATCACCTCAAACCCCTGCTTTTCCAGCTGCGCCGCGCTTTCCATCACCGAAGAATGCTCCACGGCAGAAATTACTACGCGTCTGCCCAATCTGCGGCGGGCCGCCGCCGCGCCCAAAACGGCAAGGTTGTTTGCCTCCGTTCCGCCGGAGGTAAACGTCAGCTCATCGGCCCTGCAATGCAGCAGCCCCGCAATTTCGCCGCGGGCCAACGTCAGCTCGCGCTGGGCTTCCTGCCCTTTTGTATGAAGCGATGACGGATTTCCGTAGTTCTCTGTCATCACCTGCAGCACCTTTTGCGCCGCCTGTGCGCACACCCTGGTCGTCGCGCTGTTGTCCAGATAAGCCTCCCGCATATAATCTTCCCCCAAACAGCATTGAAATCAGCCGCCGCTTATTTTTAGCTTAACCCGAAAAACGAGATACTTTTTTATTATACGCCAAACACGGCAAATTGGCAACAGGCGGCTTTTTCCCCGGCGCAGGCTCCGCACAGTCTGCGAAAGCCTGCCGGTGAAAGCGATATGGATTCTTGCGGATTCGATTGTTATTTGCTTCATTTTCCTGTATACTAATATATAAAAGAGGGCCCGTTTGACATGTGGCTGACCGTTCCGGCCGCAAAACACCAATTCGATGGTGCATCTGATTTCCGAAAGGACTGTACAACAATAATGAAGCTACTGATTCTTGACGGCAACAGCATTCTGAATCGCGCCTTTTACGGCATTAAGCTGCTGACCACGCGCGACGGACAATTTACCAACGCCGTATACGGCTTTTTTACCATGCTGCAAAGGCTGTTGGATGAAACAAAGCCGGATCATGTTGCTGCTGCATTCGACCTGAAGGCTCCCACATTCCGCCACAAAGCCTACGCGGGCTACAAAGCACAGCGAAAGGGTATGCCGCCGGAGCTTGCCCAACAGCTTCCGGTAGTCAAAGAGCTTTTGCAGCTGCTTGGCTACCGCATTGTGGAATGTGAAGGGTATGAAGCGGACGATATTCTCGGAACACTGGCGCGCGCCTGCCAGGAGCAGGGCTGTGAGTGCGTCATCGCGACCGGGGACCGCGACAGTCTGCAGCTGGTCGCTCCCGGCGTGACCGTCCGCATTGCCGCTACAAAAATGGGAAAGCCGGAGGTCACTCTTTACGACGATGCTGCCATTCGTGAAGCATACGGTCTGGAACCGAAACAGCTGATCGACGTCAAGGCGCTGCAGGGAGACTCCAGCGACAATATCCCCGGCGTTCCCGGCATCGGCCAGAAGGGCGCGCTGTCTCTGGTAAAGCAGTTCGGTTCTCTGGATGAAATCTACGCCCACCTTGATTCTCCCGATCTGCGCGACAGCATGCGCAAAAAGCTGATCGAAGGGAAGGAAAGCGCCCTGATGAGCCGAATGCTCGGCACTATCTGTACCGAAGCTCCGATCGACACCAAAATAGAGACCTATGCCATTGCACCTGCACAGGCAAAAGAGGCCGCACAGCTGCTTGCAAAGCTGGAATGTTTTTCGTTGATCGACAAGCTCGGGCTGCGCAGCGCTTCGGCCGCGTCCGCTCCCTCTGCAAAGGCTCCCGCAGCCTTATGGGCTGCTGAAATATGTGAGGACAACGACCTGCCGGAGCTGCTCCAAACACTGCGCAGCGAAAAAAGAGTCTGCTTTCTTTCAGAGGTCTCCGACGGCCGCATCGATATGATCCGAATCGCGCAGGGAAAAACCGTTTGGAAAATCACCCGTAATTCCGGCGGCCTTGACCGTTTTCTCGCCGAATGGGCGGCGGATGCTTCCATAGAGAAGGTCACTCACGACATTAAACCGTTTTTTGCGGCGCTGAAAACCGCAGGAATTCCCTGCTGCGGAAAACTGTTCGACACTGCCCTTGCCGCGTACCTGCTTAACCCCTCCGCCAGCGGCTATGAGCTGAGCAGACTTGCGGAACAGGATGGTCTGCTGCCTGCATTGCCGGAAAACGCCTCTTCCGCCGACTGTTCCGCCGCGGCTCTTCCCGCGCTGAGCGAAAGGCTTGCGCTGGAAATTGCGCAGAACGACCAGCAGGAGCTGTTGGAAAAAATCGAGATCCCGCTTGCCCGCGTTTTGGCTGAGATGGAGCTTGCCGGATTTGAGGTTGACGGCGACGGCGTTTCGCAGTACGGCGAAGTGCTCGCTCTGCAGATCGAGCTGCTGCAAAAGCAGATTTACGAAAGCGTCGGCTACGAATTTAACATTAATTCCCCGAAGCAGCTCGGCGAGGCGCTATTTGAAAAGCTTGCCCTTCCCTACGGCAAAAAAACAAAAACCGGCTATTCCACCAGTGCCGAAATTCTGGAAAACCTGCGCGACGAGCACCCCGCTGTGGCCGCAATTTTAGAATATCGCACGCTTTCCAAGCTGAAATCGACCTATTGCGACGGCCTTACAAAGGTAATTGCCGCAGACGGAAGGATCCATTCCAGCTTTAACCAGACCGAAACCCGCACAGGGCGAATCAGCTCTACGGAACCGAATCTGCAAAACATTCCACCACGCACCGCCGTGGGGAGTGAGCTGCGCCGCT
>JAHZES010000010.1:0-15497 GCA_019421725.1 Clostridiales bacterium
GCCCCAGCGGCAATACATGCGGTACAGCATCTGCGCCCAATCCTGCGCCTCGGTTCCGCCGGCTCCGGCGTGCAGTGTCAAGATCGCGTTGCGTGCGTCATACTCACCGGTCAAAAGCGTGGAAAGCCGCTGGGTCTCCATTTCCTTGCGGACGCTTTCGACACCCTGCCTAGCTTCCTCCAACAGAGAAAGATCCCCTTCCTCATCCGCCAGCTCGATCAAAGCCAATGTGTCATCAAAAGCGGTCTGCAGCTTGTGGTAGGCTTCAATTTTTCCTTTGAGCGCTCCGCTTCGCTGCAAAACCTTCTGCGATTCCTCAGCATTGTCCCAAAAGCCGGGCTGCGAAGCCTTCAGCTCCAGCTCGGCTACTTCGTTCGCCATCTTCTCCAGACCAAGCGCGTCTGCCAGGTCGTGCAGCTCCGGCCGCAGATTCTCCAGCGTGAGACGCAGTTCTTCATACTGTAACAATCCGAATCATCCTTTTATTGCAAATTTAAATCATTCTGCGGTTCCGCTTTGCCGCAGCGAAGGAACACCGACATTTTTCCTTAACTAAAATATTATACCTGATGGCGGAAAAAAACGCAATACTTTGCATGGGATCGTTTGTATTCAGCTGCGAAGACACCGCACGCAGAGGCATAATGGCAGGAAAAGTGAAAAGATCCGGATTTTTCGTTTTATAAAATATTTCCCGCGTCAGCACGTTCGGATTCGGAGAGATGGCGCACCAGCAGGCGGACCCGGCAGCAGGCTGCGTAGAATTCGTCAGGTTCCCCGGTTTGCAGACGCGCAAGCATTTCGCCAATGGCCTCCTTTACAGGGTCAAGCTCCGCATGACGAAGATACATATTTGCAGCCGGCTGCCAGCGCTGCCAAAGCTCCTCGGCGGCACCGGCGTGAGGGGCGGCCTGTACAAGATCGCCACTGACAGAGGCCTCGGCGGCAAGAGCAAGCTCCCGGTCCAGTGTGCGGCAATGTGCTTCAACGCTGCGAAGCGGAAATAAGCATAAAAAGGCAAGTATCGCGCTGAGTATCGCGGCGTAGCAAAGACGTCGGGTCACGATGCAGCCTCCTTTTTTGCGGATCGGCCGCAGAACCGGTCCGCGGTTAGAATCATCAGCGGAAGAACGGTGAAAAAGACGGTCGCCGTTGCGGTAGAGACGGCGCCGGAGAGCGAGGCTAAAAGCTGTGGAAAACCGGAAAGCACCGTTCCGACCGCAAAAATGATTGCGGCGCCCAAAAAGAGGCTGCGCTTTTCGGCTTTTTTTCCGAAAAGACCGGAAATGCAAAGTGAAAACGCAATCAAAAAAACGGTAACGCGCACAAACAGTCCCGCCGTCCAGATCGCTGCATAAAGAGCGTCCAGCCGCTGCAGCGAGCCTGCCTCCGCAAAGGTGGACGCAACGTAAAACGGAAACGGCTGAGTGGCTGCGTAAGGGCCGAGCACCCCGGTGACAAAAAAACCGATCAGAGCGACCAGCACCGCTTCTCCAATGAGCCAGAACATAAATTTTCCGTATGGCTTTCCTTTGGCAAACGGCAGCAGCACCACGGGCAGCGCAAGCTCTGCCGTGCCCGAAAAAACCGAAAGACCGTTATATGCGGCGTCGTTCCATGCTGAGGAGTCGGGGGGAGTATAATTCAGAAGGTCAAGGCGAGGGATCAGCGCACAAAAGAGAAATATAAGCGCCGCCGCAATTGCCACCAGAATAAATCCGGAGGCGCGCGCAAGAGCCTCCAGCCCAAGAAATGCACCGTAACAGGCGGTTGCCGCGACGGCAAAAGCAAGCAGGAAGAGCTGTGCCTGCGGCAGCAGGGTGGAGGAGACGTAAATGTTGTAGCGCGCAACGGCCAGCGAAGGAGTATATAAAAAATAGAGACCGTAGAGCGCGCAGAAAACGGCGCCGCCTGTGTTGGAGAAACGAAAACGGGCGCAGTCCAGAACGCTCATGCTTTCGTGCCGCGTGCGAAGAAGAAGCACCGGCAGCAGAGAGAGGACGCTGAGAATCAATGAAAACGGCGCCGCAAGCAGCAGACCCTGTGGATTTCCAGCGCCCTGCAGTTGGGTTCCTGTGAGAACGGCGCTGCTGTGCGCAGCAAAGCACAGGCAGGCAAGCTGACCGGCGCTGATGCTGTTTTTTTTGTCCATGGCAGATCCCTCCTTTCTATTTTTCTGAATCGATTTCCTCGCTGCCCGGCATGTTTTGAATGAGGGAAGAGTGTTTTCCAAGCCGCTTCCAGCCCTGCCGGACCAGCACGTCGCGCAGCGAACGCGCTCTCAACGGGGAAAGCGGCGCGGTGAAGGGAATGCCGTAGGGCCCAATGGCGCAAAGGTTTACCAGAACGGCGGCGAAAGCAAGCATCAGCCCAAAAAAAGTGAAGCAGCCGCCAATCAGAATAAAAGCGAAGCGGAGCACGGCCACGGGTTCATAAATTTGAGGAATAACGAATGAACTCATAGCTGTCAGCGCAACCACCATGATCATCGGTGCGCCGATCAACCCGGCCTGTACCGCGGCATCGCCGATCACCAGACCGCCGATAATGCCGACCGCGTGACCGATCGGCTTTGGAAGCCGGAGCCCGGCTTCCCGCATCAGTTCATAAATAAAATGGATCACCAACGCCTCCAGCATCAGAGAAAACGGCTGTGATGCTTCCGACGAGGCGAGATTGTAGAGCATCGGTGTGGGGAACAACGCGGGGTGAAAGGTGCCGATGGCGACAAAAAGCCCCGGCAGCAGCGTTGCAAGAAAAAATGCAATGTATTTCATCCAACGGGTAAATGCCGCAAAATAGGGTCGGTCCGCATAATCGTCAAGGCTTTGAAAGTTTTCTACAAACAGGTAGGGAACGATCAGCACCATAGGCGTACCGTCCACAAAAACGGCAATGCGGCCTTCGGTAATTTTTCCGCAGACAGTGTCCGGGCGTTCGCTCAGTCCGACGCCGGTGAACAGAGAAAGGGGGCGTCCGTCCAGAAACGGCTGCAGATATCCGCTTTCAAGCACTGTTTCCAACGGGCAGGCCTGCAGTCTTGCGCGGACCTTTTGCAGGATCTCCGGCGAAACAGCGCCGTTTAGGTAACACAGTGCAATGTCCGTCTTGCTTCGGGTTCCGACCTGCATCATCTCAAAACGAAGATCCGGTGTTTTCATGCGCCGGCGAACCATGGAAAGATTGATGCGAATGACTTCAACAAAGCCTTCCCGGCTGCCGCGCTGCATTGCTTCTGTGGCGGGCTCTGAAACCGATCGGAAGCTGTAGCCCTGCATTCCGACAGAAAGGCCGCTGGCAACGCCGTCAAGCAGAATGATGGCAAAGCCGGACATTACAAGCCCGAACACCTCGTCAAAGTTGTTCACCTGCATCTGGTCGGAAAGCGCAATGATGCTGTCGCGAATACGTTGAAACTGTTCTTCGGCGGTCAGTCCTTCGTAATCTCCTTTCATAATTGGGTTAAGAACGCCCTGCGCGTAGGCCTGATGGTTGATCAGGCCTTCCATGTTGATCAGTGCGCAGTCCCGCCCGCCGACAGTAATCCTTCGCACCACAAGATCGCTGGTCTCGGCAAAGGCTCCGCGCAGGTAAGCCAGGTTTTCTGTCAGGCTGGCGCTGAGCAGCCGGGGTGCAGCAGGCTGCTGTGGGGTTTGGCGGCGCGCGCGGGCGGCTCGCAGCTTGTAAGGAAACAAAAACGGCATTTTTCAACACTCCCAGACATGTAAAGGTAAATCGCTTTACACAACAATTGCTTTTCTTATACCTCATTGTTGCCGTTCTGGCAGAAATTTATTCCGGTTTATCCTGTTTTTGCATACCGCAGCCCGCCCCGGACCAGAATAGGATTCACCAAATCACTGGGGAGGCGGGCAGAATGTTGATTTCATTGCTGCGAACATTAATTTTGTATGTGATCGTGACCGCGGCGGTGCGGCTGATGGGGAAACGGCAGGTCGGCGAGCTGCAAAGCTCCGAACTGGTAATCACCATGCTGATTTCCGAGCTGGCGGCTATTCCGATGCAGGAGACAGGCACTCCGCTGCTAAGCGGCGTGGTACCGATTTTGACGCTGGTGGTGTGCGAGATCATGGTTTCGGTGCTGATGATGAAATGCAGGTGGTTTCGCCGGTTGGTTTGCGGCAGCCCGGTGGTTCTGATCCGCAGCGGCAGGATGGATCAAAAGCAGATGAGCCGCCTGCGCTATACGGTGGAGGATCTTTCCGAGGCGCTGCGTCTGCAGGGCGTGTTCGACCCTGGAACTGTGGATATGGCGATGATTGAGACAAACGGGCAGCTCAGCGTTCTTAAAAATGCGTCTGCCGAACCGCCGGATGCCAAAACACTTGGCGTTTCGGCCAAAACGGAGTTCTGGGCGATCGTGGTGGACGACGGCAGATTTTGCGTGCAGTCGGCGCAGCTGGTGGGGTGCAGCCGGGAGTGGATCGATAACGTACTGAAAAAGGAAAAATGCTTACTACGCGACGTTTTTCTTCTTACAGCTAATACCGAAAAAAAATATCGGCTGGTATGCAGAGAATAATAACAAAATGGAATATTCGACAAAGTTATTACAAAAGCCGCATCTGATGAAGCAATCAGACCGTTTGCGGCCTTTTGCAGCAACGAACCGGTGAAAGGAAGCGCAAATTCATAATGAAGAAAAAACAGATCGCAGAAATCTGTCTGATGATCGCGGGGTGCATTTTGTTTTCCGCATGCAGCGGGGAGCTGCCGCTCAACTGGAGAATGATCGTTCAGAATGCGGGGGTAGACGAAGCGGGCGGTACGTTTACGCTTTCGGTGAACGCTTATCTGGCGGATCGCTCGGCGGCGGGAGAAAAGGAGAATGCCAGCGACGTTTTTTTCAGCGGCAGCGGCGATTCAGTAACGGACGCGATGGATGAGATCGGGCTGGTGACAGGGAGAAAACCGTACTTTCCCCATAATCAGGCGGTCGTGATCGGCCAGACAACCGCAGAACACGGCATAGGAGCGGCGTTAAGCTTTTTTACGGAATTTTATGAATGCAGAGGGTCGGTAGCGCTTTATCTGACACAAGGTACGGCGGAAGCGCTTTTGAGCAGCGTGGGGCAGGACGGAAGCATTCCGGCGCGCGAGCTTGCGGCGTTGGCCGAAGCGGGAAAGCAGGCCGGATGTGCGGTGTATGCCGAAGTGTTTACTGCAGCGCAATGCCTGACCGACGGCGAGCGCGATTTTTGTGCACCGATCCTCGGCCTTGAACAGGCCGGCGATGACAAATCCCGGATCGCGGTGAGCGGGACCGCGTTGTTTTCCGGTGAAAAAATGGTGGATGTGCTGAACGAACGCCAGACGCAGGGCGTCCTGATTGCTTCCGGCGATGCGGAGAGTATGAGCCTGAAGACGGAAATCCCGGCGAAAAACGCAGCCGGACAAATGGGGGTACAGGTTGCGGTTGAAAACCTGCGGACGGCCGTTCGCTGCAGCGCAGAAAACGGCGCGGCAAAAGTTGCGCTGACGGTCCGGTGTGACGCGGCGCCGGCGGAATGGGATTTTGCGGCGCAAACCGGTTTGGATGAAGAAATGGCGGGGAGGCTGAAAAACGAATGCGAGCGGGAGATTTCAAAAAGGGTAAGGGAGGCGATCGATGTCTGTGCGCAGCGCCACGGCGCCGATCCGTTCGGATTTGGACGTAATTTTGCGCAGCAGGCGCCGGAATGGTGGCGTGCTAACAGGGAAAAATGGAAGGCTGTGATTCGTGACTGTGAATTTTCGGTCGATGTTTTCTGCCGGGTCAAAGCCGGTGCGATGCAGCCCGCGGGCCAAAAGGGGAAAAGCTGATGAAGTTTTCGCAATTTTAAAAGAAAATTGCCGAATCCCCTTTAAAGTTTTTTTAGAAGCATGTATAATAAATAAAATGCTCGACAAAGGGAGGGTTTGTTTTGCCAACAGAATTCAAGGTGTCGCTTGCGGAAATTCTGAAGGAGCTCGGTTTTGAGGCGATCTATATGCCGCAGAACCCGGACGAGGTAATGGTTACTTCCATGGAACTCAGCCGTCCCGGTCTGGAGCTGGCCGGTTTTTTTGATTATTACGACAATACGCGCATTGTTGTGTTTGGCCAGTCGGAAATGGCGTTTTTGCAGGAGATGGAGCCGGCGCGGCGCAATGAAATTATTGATGCGCTGTTTTCGCGCCATGCACCGGCAGTGCTTATTACGCGGGGACAGGAGCCGCCGGAGGTTTTGCTTTCCAGCTCCAGAAGGTACAGCGTTCCGCTGTTGCGCACGCAGGAGGTGACCTCCAGTGCGATTATGCGCCTGACCTCGTTCCTGAATATTGAGCTTGCACCGCGCGTTACCCGTCACGGTGTTTTGGTTGAGGTTTACGGCGAAGGGATTCTGATGACCGGAGACAGCGGCGTTGGAAAAAGCGAAACGGCAATTGAACTGGTGAAACGCGGACATCGGCTGATCGCGGACGATGCAGTAGAACTGAAACGGGCTTCCGACAAAACGCTCGTGGGCAGTGCCCCGCCGAATATTCGTCACTTCATTGAGTTGCGCGGTGTCGGAATCATCAATGCGCGCAGGATCTTCGGTATGGGCGCCGTTAAGCAGACTGAAAAGGTGGACATGATCATTCAGCTGGAAAACTGGGACAGCACGAAGGTTTACGATCGCATGGGGACCGCCAACGAATACGGCGATATCCTCGGCGTTCAGATCCCGTTGATTACAATTCCGGTCAAGCCGGGGCGCAACCTTGCCATTATCATCGAGGTTGCCGCAATGAACAACCGCCAGAAAAAGCTGGGTTATAATGCCGCACAGGAGCTTCTTTCCAATCTCGGTATGGACATTGAGTCGATGCCGCAGGAGCCACGTGTGGTTTATACGGACTGGGGCGGACACAAACTTTGAAATTATTGATTCGGATAATCCCGAACAGAAAAGAGAAAGGATGAATCAGGCGCTATGTATTACATCGGAATCGATTTGGGAGGAACCAATTTTGCGGTCGGAATCTGTAATGAAAATTATGAGATCATTGCCCGCGGAGAGGGAAAAACGAATGTGCCGCGCCCTTGTGAGGAGCTTTGTGCCGACATGGCGGGAATGATTCGGAAGGTGGTTGCGGATGCAGGCCTTTCGATGGATGAAATTCAGTGGATCGGCATCGGGTCGCCCGGAGCGATCGATGCAAAGTCCGGCGAAATCGTTTATGCAAACAACCTCGGCTACATTCATGCGCCGATGGGCAGCGAGCTGAAACGCCTGACGGGCAAGGACGTTTACATGGAAAACGACGCGAATGCGGCGGCCTACGGCGAGGCGGTCGCCGGCGCGGCAAAGGGCACGCAGACTTCTGTCACCGTAACGCTTGGCACCGGGGTTGGCGGCGGGATCATCATTGACGGCAAGGTGTTTTCCGGATGGAACAGCTTTGGCGCTGAGCTGGGGCATATGGTGATCGTGAAGGACGGCCGCCGGTGCACCTGCGGCCGTAAGGGATGCTGGGAAGCGTATGCTTCGGTTTCCGGGCTGATTTACCAGACAAAGCTCGCCATGATCGACCATGCGGATTCTGCAATGTGGGAAATTGTCGGAGGAGATATTAAGCAGGTTAACGGCCGCACCGCCTTTGACGCCATGCGCAGCGGCGATCCGGTGGCGAAGGCGGTCTGCGACAAGTACATCGAATATATCGCATGCGGAGCAGCGAATGTGGTCAATATTTTCCAGCCGGAGGTGCTGGTCTTTGGCGGCGGCATTTCCAAGGAAGGAGAAACGCTGCTTGGGCCGATGCGTCCGCTGATCCGGGAGTTCGATTATGCGCGCTTTGGCGGCAGACAGACCAAAATCGTTGCCGCCAAGCTTGGACGTGACGCAGGTATTATCGGCGCCGCATTCCTTGGCCGTTCCATGCAATAAGGCTGTTGCTGAAATTCTACAAGCTGCCGCAGACGGATCCGCTGCGGCGGCTTTTTTAGTATTTTTTCTGCGGTGATAGGAATCCAAACGGATTTATGATATAATAATCGCATAATAATCGTTATGTTCGGGGTGCTGCTCCCGGTGAGAAAGCGTATGCGCCGTGCCCGGCTGATGGATGCCGTGTTTTGAGCGTTCAAAACCCGATTGCAGGAAAGGAGAAACGGAAATGACTTCCGAACAGGTGAAACAAATTCTTTCTGCAGCACAGGAATCGGGCTGCACTGCACTGGAAAACGAGCCGATGAGCCGCCATACGACCTTTCGAATCGGCGGTCCGGCGCGGCTGTTTCTTAAGGTGGGAACAGAACAGGCGCTGTGCAGGGTGACTGCGCTGTGCCGCAGGCTGGAGGTCTGCTTTTTTGTCCTTGGCAGCGGCTCCAACCTGCTGGTAGCAGACAAAGGCTTCGACGGCGTTGTGCTGCACCTTGCACCGCCGGATTTCTGGCAATGCAGCCGGGAGGAAAATGTAATAGCTGCCGGTGCGGCAATGCGTATGGCTGCGCTGACCGATTTTGCCCGGGAACAGGGGCTCTCCGGTTTGGAGTTTGCTCACGGGATCCCGGGGTCAGTAGGCGGCGCGGCCTTTATGAATGCCGGAGCCTACGGCGGCGAGATGAAGCAGGTGGTCTTGTCCTGCCGCGCGCTGCTGCAGGACGGAACCGTGCAGACATTTGCAGGTGAGTCGCTGCAATTTGGTTATCGCACCAGCGTGTTTGCCGAAAACGGCGGGATCGTCCTTTCGGCGCGCTTTGCCCTGAAGCCGGACGATCCGGAGGCTGTGGAGGAGCGGATGCGCGATTATCTCAACAGAAGGCGCAGCAAGCAGCCGTTGGAATATCCCAGCGCGGGCAGTGTGTTCAAGCGGCCGGAGGGGTATTTCGCCGGTGCGCTGATTGAACAGTGCGGACTGAAGGGAGTTTCGGTCGGCGGTGCGCAGGTCAGTGAGAAGCATGCAGGATTTATTGTGAATAAGGGCGGGGCAACCTGCGCCGATGTCTGCGCATTGGTGGAAAAAATTCAGCAGACCGTTCTGCGGGAAACCGGCGTATTGCTGGAATGCGAGATCCGTCGGTTGGGATAAGGCGTTCCCGGCTTAAATGCCGCACTGCGAAAAGAGATGAAGTAAAATGGAGTTCTTAATTGTTACAGGGATTTCCGGCGCGGGAAAAACACAGGCGGCGCACGCGTTGGAGGACATCGGGTTTTATTGTGTGGACAATATCCCGCCGTCGCTGCTTGGCGCGTTTTACGGAGTCTGTGCCCACGCCGGGGAAGAACACGGGCGGGTTGCCGTTGTGATCGATGTGCGCGGCGGAAGAGATTTTGAAACGCTTTCCGGGGAAATAGAGCGGTTGGGAAAACAAAAGTGCAGGATCCTTTTTCTGGATGCTTCCGACGAGGTGCTGTTCAACCGCTATCGCTTTACCCGCCGCCGTCATCCGCTGATCGATGAGGCGAACGGATCGCTGGAGCAGGCGATCGCGCTGGAACGCAAGCGTCTTTTCTTTTTACGGGAGCGGGCGGATTATCTGATCGATACCTCGCTGCTTTCCGGAGCGCAGCTGAAGGAACGGCTGGCGGCGATGTTTCTGGGGGAGACCGGAAAGGCGCTTTCGGTGCATTGCATGTCGTTTGGGTATAAATACGGTGTGCCGCCGGAAGCCGACCTGGTTTTCGATGTGCGCTGCCTGCCGAACCCCTACTATATTCCGGAGCTGAAAAGTAAAACAGGGCTGGACAAAGAGGTTCGCGATTATGTGATGCAGTGGGACTCTTCCCGGGAGCTGGCGGACAGACTGACAGGCTTGATCGATTTTCTGCTTCCGCTCTATACAAAGGAAGGAAAAAGCCATTTGACAATAGCGCTTGGCTGCACGGGAGGAAAGCATCGGTCTGTCACATTTGCATGGCTTTTGTATGAACATTTACAACGCAACGGAGAGCGTGTCAGTATTTCGCATCGCGATGTTCCCAAGTAAAAGGACGTTTGAAGCCGACCGTAAGCGAGTTGTGGAGCGGGGTGTTTGGAATGACGTTTTCTGCGGATGTACGCAGTGAGCTTTGTGCAATAGAATCTGCTGTCTGCTGCCAAAAGGCGGAGTGTTACGGAATGCTGCTGTTTGGGCGTTCGTTTTCGCTTGCCGGAATTTCGCTCCAGACAGAAAGCGGAACGGTGGCGCAGCGGGCGGCAACACTGGTTGCGCTGGAAACAGGAACCTTTGCGGAATTGCGTGCGCCGCTGACACAGCGCGGTCATGGCAGGGTATACACCGTGACGGTCGACGACAGGGTGAAACCGTCGGTGCTGGCTCATTTTGGACATACGGGCAGGGAGTTCAGCCTGAAAATCAACTTGGCCAATCTTGAAACCGATTGCTGCACGGCGGCGTTTCTCCGCGGAGCGTTTCTGGCGTGCGGAACTGTTTCCGACCCGCTGAAGGGATATCACCTGGAATTTTCCGTTCCGAGGGTCAATTTGCTGCGTTCGCTTGAGGATCTGCTGCGCCAGCTGCCTTTTGGGCTGCACCCCGGCTTTTCGCACAGGGGAACGGTTCCGGTGGTTTATTTTAAAAACAGTGAGGAGATCGCCGATCTTCTTACTTATCTTGGAGCAACGAACAGTGCGATGAAGCTGATGCAGGCCAAGATGCTGAAGGAGGTTCGCGCCGATGCGAACCGGCGAACGAATTTTGATACCGCCAATATCGACAAGACCGTCAATGCCGCCACGCAGCAGATCGATGCGATCCGCAGGCTGCAGGAAGGCGGTGCAATCGATACGCTTCCGGAGGAGCTGCGGGAGCTTGCGGCGCTCCGTGTGGAAAACCCGGAGCTTTCTCTGCGGGAGCTTGGCGGGCTGCTTCATCCGCCGCTGACCCGTTCCGGAGTCAATCATCGTTTGGCGAAACTGATCCGGCTGGCGGAGGAAACATAAAAACAGGATTTGTGTAATTCGGTATTTCAGGAGGATTTTTTACCATGAGCGGATTTGTCCATCTGCACGTTCACAGTGAATACAGTCTGCTTGACGGCGCCTGTCGAATCTCAAAGCTGGCGGAGACTGCCGCCGCGCGCGGACAAACCGCCTGTGCAATTACCGACCACGGCGTAATGTACGGTGTAATCGATTTTTACCGGACAGCTCAAAAATGCGGCGTTAAGCCGATTATTGGCTGCGAGGTTTACTGCGCGGCGCGGACGCGGTTTGACAGAGACGGCGGCATCGACCGCGAGCATAATCACCTGGTTCTGCTGTGCGAAAATAACAAGGGGTATGAGAATCTCTGCAAGCTGGTGTCCCTCGCGTGGACAGAGGGATTTTACGGAAAGCCTCGTGTGGACTGGGAGCTGCTGGAGCAGCACCACGAAGGGTTGATCGCGCTTTCGGCGTGCCTTGCAGGCAGGATCCCGCAGGAGCTGCTGCACGGCGATTATGAAGAGGCAAAGCGTTCCGCGCTGCGTTATCGGCAAATTTTCGGAAAAGAAAACTTTTTTCTGGAGTTACAGGATCACGGCATTGAAGAGCAAAAACGCGTTGCACCTCTGATTTTAAAGCTTGCGCAGGAAACGGAGATTCCGTTGGTCGTTACCAACGACGCGCATTATCTGGAGCGCGAGGACAGCAAAATGCATCACGTGCTGCTCTGTATTCAGACCAACCATACGGTCAACGACGACGATACCATGGAGTTCGGTTCGGACGAGTTTTACCTGAAAAGCGAGGAAGAAATGCGGGCGCTGTTTCCCGCTGTACCGGAGGCCGCCGATAATACCGTAAAAATTGCCGAACGCTGCAATGTTGAATTTGAATTCGGCAAAACAAAGCTGCCGCATTTTGACGTACCGGACGGTCAGGATCACGTTGAATACTTTCGGGAGCAGTGCTACGCAGGGCTTTACCGTATTTACGGGGAAAATCCGCCGCAAAGCCATATTGACCGGCTGGAATATGAGCTGAAGACCATTGAGCGCATGGGTTACGTTGATTACTATCTGATCGTGCATGATTATGTGGCATATGCAAAGTCGGTCGGGATTCCGGTAGGTCCGGGGCGCGGCTCCGGTGCGGCGTCTATTGCGGCATACTGTATCGGGATCACAGGAATCGATCCGATGAAATACGATCTTCTGTTTGAACGGTTCCTCAATCCGGAGCGTGTCAGCATGCCGGATTTTGACGTCGACTTTTGTTATGAACGCCGGCAGGAGGTGATCGATTATGTGGTTCGCAAATACGGGACGGATCATGTAGCGCAGATCATTACCTTTGGTACCATGGCGGCCCGCGGCGCGATCCGCGATGTCGGGCGAGCCCTCGGTATGCCGTATGCGCGTGTGGATGCGGTGGCAAAGCTGGTGCCGATGGAGCCGAGTATTACGCTGCAGAAGGCATTGGATGTTTCTGCCGAGCTTCGCAGCCTTTACGGAAACGACCCGGAGGTTCGCGAGCTGATTGACATGGCGCGCAAGCTGGAGGGGATGCCCCGCCATGCTTCAAAGCATGCGGCCGGCGTCGTCATCACCGAAAAGCCGGTTATGGATTATGTGCCGCTTTCCAAAAACGACGAATCTATTGTGACGCAGTTTCCGATGACAACGTTGGAGCAGCTGGGTCTGCTTAAAATGGACTTTCTCGGGCTGCGGACGCTTACGGTGATCAACGATGCGGAACGCATGATCCGCCGCCGGGAACCGGACTTTTCCGCGGATCATGTGCCGGAAGACGACCCGGGCGTTTTTCAGATGATGACCGAAGGCACTACCGAAGGCGTATTCCAGTTCGAATCGGCAGGGATGCGCAATGTGCTGATGCAGCTTGGGCCGGAGGGACTGGAAGACCTGATCGCCGTGGTATCGCTTTACCGCCCGGGACCGATGGAATCCATTCCTCGCTATGTGCAGAACCGGCATCATCCCGAAATGGTAACTTATCTGCATCCGCTGCTGGAACCGATTTTAAAGGTCACCTATGGCTGCATGGTCTACCAGGAACAAATTATGCAAATTTTTCGGGACCTGGCGGGTTATTCGCTTGGGCGAGCCGATGTGGTGCGCCGTGCGATGGCAAAAAAGAAGAAAGATGCAATGGAGCGGGAACGGTATATTTTTGTTCACGGGCTGGAGGAAGACGGGAAGACTGTTGTGGAGGGCTGCCTCAAGCGCGGAGTGGACGAGGCAAGCGCCATGAAAATTGTCGGTGAAATGGAAGGCTTCGCTTCGTATGCGTTCAACAAACCTCACGCCGCCGCATACGCTTATGTATCGTATCAAACGGCGTACCTCAAGGTACACTATCCGCGTGAATTTATGGCCGCGCTGCTGACCAGCGTGCTGGATGACACCAACAAGGTGGTGGAGTACATCACCGAATGCCAGCGGCTGAATATTCCGGTTCTTCCGCCAAGCGTAAATGAAAGTGATGCGGGTTTTACCGTCAACGGAGAAAACATCCGGTTTGGCCTGTTGGCGGCAAAAAATCTTGGGAGAAACTTTGTTGGCCAGATCGTAGAAGAGCGGAAGAAGCGTCCCTTTACCTCGTTTTATGATTTTTGCAGCAGAATGTACGGAGGGGACCTGAACCGCCGAGGGTTGGAAAGTCTGGTCAAATGCGGTGCGCTTGACGGGCTTGGCAGTAACCGCCGCCAGATGCTGACCGCCGCCGATGCCGTTCTCAACGATCTGGACGATGCCCGCAGGCGCAACCTGGAAGGGCAGATCAGTCTGTTCGGCGGCATGGAGCAGGAGACGGGCGGCGATTTATTCACAATGCCGAGGGTAGATGAATTTACGATGCCCGAGCTGCTCGGTATGGAGAAGGATATTACGGGAATGTATCTTTCAGGCCACCCGATGATGGAGTACCGCAATACGGCTGCCGCAATGGGGGCGGCGTCCATCGGAGAGATCGTGCAGAGCGCCAGAGAGGAAAATTCTCTTTATCATGACGGAGACCGTGTTACGCTGCTTTGCATTGTTTCGGCATTGAAAACAAAGGTGACAAAAAGCAATGCAACGATGGCGTTTGTTACAGTGGAGGATCTCTCAGGTTCAATTGAGATGCTGGTTTTTCCGAAAACGCTGCAGGAGGCTTCATCGCTGCTGCAGGAAACACGAGTGGTTGAAATTCAGGGCAGAGTAAGTCTGCGCGAAGATGAGGATGCAAAAATTGTTTGCGATAAGGTGCTTTCTCCACCTGACAAAAATGTTGCGCGCACAGGTAATTTTGTTGCAGACGCTTCGCGGCATGTTCAATCGCCGAGCGCCGTGCCGGCAGGCAGGCCGCATCTCTCACAGCCGCACAGCGAGCGCTTTGGCCTTTACCTGCGTATACCGGCGCTTGACGGGGAACAATACGACAAAGCCCGCAATTTGCTGGAGATTTTTGATGGTCAGACGCCGGTTTATTTTTACCTGACCGGGCAAAAAAAGCTGGTGCTTGCTCCCAGAACGTTGTGGGTGATGCTGAACGATCCGATGGTTTCAGAGTTGAAAAGAATATTGGGTGAAAAAAATGTCGCCATAAAAGAATAGTATTTTTGTTGCTTTTGTGGATTTCGCAAAAAGAACGGCCATTTTACAGAAACTTGCTTGCCAAGCTGCAGAATACTCATTATAATGGTTGTTGGGAATTTAACAACAGGAGGTTGGTTTCTCATGGGAATTAAAAAAATCGGAGTACTGACAAGCGGCGGGGATGCTCCCGGTATGAATGCGGCGATTCGTTCCGTCACCCGTTCCGCGATTGCTGCCGGTATTGAGGTGCTCGGCGTATACAGAGGATATAACGGTTTGCTGCACAAGGATGTTGTCAAAATGGACCTGCGCAGCGTGTCGAATATTATTCAGTTGGGCGGAACAATGCTTTACACCGCCCGCAGCCCCGAATTCAATACGCCCGAGGGTGTAAAGAAGGCGGCGGCGAATTGCCGCGAGCTGGGGATCGACGGGCTGGTTGTCATTGGCGGCGACGGCTCCTACCGCGGTGCGCGCGATCTTTGTGCAGAAGGGATTCACTGTGTCGGTCTGCCCGGTACTATTGATAATGACATTTCCAGCACGGAATACACGATTGGCTACGACACCGCAATGAACACTGCAGTTGAAATGGTCGACAAGATCCGCGATACTTCTCAGTCACACGACCGCTGTACAGTGGTAGAGGTGATGGGACGCCATGCCGGTCATATTGCTCTGAACGTGGGCATTGCGGTAGGAGCAACGGCGATTCTCGTGCCGGAGGAACCGTTTGATCTGGACAAAGAGGTTGTTGAGCCGATGAAACGGTCTCAGGCTACCGGTAAGCAGCATTTTATCATTGTGGTTGCCGAGGGTGTTGGCCATGTGGATGAAATCGTTGACGAAATTCAGAAAAAAACAGGCGTTGAGACGCGCGGCTGCATTCTTGGCCATGTGCAGCGCGGCGGTTCGCCTTCCCTGCGGGATCGTGTGGTCGCAAGCGAAATGGGCTATTACGCGGTGCAGCTGCTGCGGGACGGCAAAAGCAACCGTATTGTCGGC
>JAHZES010000010.1:15528-17482 GCA_019421725.1 Clostridiales bacterium
GTGTTTATGACTGCGATATTACGGAAGGGCTTGCAATGAAAAAAACAGTGGATAAAAACCTGCTGAATATTGCCCGTGTCATTTCAATTTAATTTTCCTTCAATTACAATCGCCGGTTTGCCGTAAATAGCAGGCCGACGATTTTTTCGTTTTAAAAACGGAGGGTACGCTGTTGCAAAAAAGCAGAAAAGGAAAAAGAGATATTTTTGTCGTAAAAATGACAGAAAATCATTTTGAAAGCAGTAAAAACTTTGTTTTATTTCATTTACAGTATGCATATTAATGAATAGATAAACGGTGATTTTTGCTTCAAATCCATTGTTTTGCGGTTTTCTATGGAATAATATTCATCACCTTGCAAATTGTTCAACGAAAAACAGGATTCTAAAAAATTTTTTAACAGAATGAATAAAAATGGGTTGACAAGTATTGAGCCTTGAGGTATGATTGAACAGTAGTCAGAATTGGTTTGAGGTGATAAGCAGGTGCTCGGCTCTGCGAAGAACAATTCTTCAGATTTTGACAAGTTGGCAGAGCAGGCAAGGCGGGGAGACGGCGAGGCGTTTGCCCAGTTATTTCTCTCTTTGCTTCCGCTGATTGGCGGCAAAGTGTCGCGGTTAGCGCCGCAGCTGCGCAGTGAACGGGATGATCTGCTGCAGGAGGGCGCCATCGGTTTGATGGACGCGGTCGCACATTACGATTCGGCCAATGGTACGCCGTTTCAGGCATATGCTTCAGTTTGTATTGAGCACAGGATTCTTTCGGCGCTGCGTGCGCAGGGCCGGCAAAAGAATCTTCCGCTCAATGAGTCTGTTCCGTTGGATGATCTTGAAAGCTCCGCTGCATTTTCTTCCGCTGACCCTGAGAACGTATTCTTTGGGCGCGAGCGGTTGCAGCATGTGCTGCATGCAGTGCGGACGCGCCTTTCGCCGTTGGAACGGCAGGTGCTTGAGGATTATCTCGGCGGTCGATCCTATCGGGAAGTTGCTTCCCATCTGGGGCTGACGGAAAAGTCGGTTGATAACGCGCTGCAGCGAATCCGCCGCAAATTGGATCGTGCGGTTTCGCTCGAATAATTTTATCAGTCGACAGGCGGCAGAGAAGCCGCTTGCAATATAATATGCCCCTCGGGTCGAGCGTTGTTCAAAGCAATGAAGGCGGTTCAATTCCGTCTGCGGGCAAAATATCTTATTAACCAAAGCGAGGTAAAACAAATGTACGAAGACAAGACTCTCACATGCAAAGAGTGCGGCAAGGAATTCATCTTTACCGCCGGCGAGCAGGAATTCTACGCTTCCAAGGGCTTTGTAAACGAGCCCCAGAGATGCAAAGCCTGCCGCGATGCCCGCAAGAACGCCGGTAGACCGGAGCGCGAGATGTACACAGCAATTTGCGCTTCTTGCGGTAAAGAAGCCAAGGTTCCTTTCAAACCGCGCGAGGATCGTCCGGTTTATTGCAGCGAATGCTTTGCAAAGATGAGAGAGGAATAAGTACGAAGCTCCGATCCATTGCTTTGAAAAAAGTTGAATCGTGCTGAATGAAATGCTCCGAAGGGAATCCTTCGGAGCATTTTTGCGTCCAAAACGGTGTTGGTCCGTTAGACAGATTTCTTCTTGACAGGCAGAATAAACAGGGGTATACTTTTCTAAATGCAAATCGTTTGCATTTAGAAACTGATTTGGAGCAAATGATAGAAAAAATGCGAGGTACTGGAGCGAATTTTGCAGGTTGAAAGGATGGTTCGGACGATGAAATATAAAACGGCGGTCGTTGCGGTCTCACTGGCGCTGGCTTCCGTGCTGCTGATCGGCGCGGCGCGCGGATGGAGCAGACGCGCGGACAGGCAGGAGCGGCAGGTGGTCGCTTCGTTTTATCCGGTTTACATTGCTGCGATTAATGTGACGGAAGGCGCAGAGGATGTGAACGTGATCAATTTGGCGCAGTCGCAGACGGG
>JAHZES010000010.1:17556-20668 GCA_019421725.1 Clostridiales bacterium
TTACGCTGCGGCCGCAGGATCTGATCACGCTGGAGGGTGCGTCGTTACTGCTGACGAATGGCGCGGGAATGGAAAGCTTTCTGGACGGTGTTGCGCAATCACTGCCGTCGCTGCCGGTGGTAGAAAGCAGCAGCGGAATTTCTTTGCTGCATACAGAGCCCACACTGCACGTGGGAGGAGAACATGCAGAAGAAAGAGGAGAAAACGCACATGTCTGGATGAGTCCGCGGCGTTACGAACAGCCGGTGCGGAATATCTGCAGCGAGCTTTCGGCGCAGTTTCCGCAGGATGCCGCCCTGTTTGAGGAAAACGCCGAAAGATATATTTCCAGAGTGGAGGCATTACGGAGAGAAATGGCCGAAAAGCTCGTCGGCGCCAACGGGATGCAGGTTATTTTGTTTCATGATTCATTTGCATATTTTGCAGATGAATTCGGCATGAAGGTCGGTGCGACCATTCCCATAGAGGAAGATACCGCGCTGAATGCGGGAGAGATCGCACAGGTCATCGAAAAAATTAAATCAACCGGCATCCGTGTTCTGTTTGCCGAAGAGCAATATTCCACGGAGCTTGCCGACGCCATTGCGCGCGAGACCGATGCAAGGGTATATTTGCTGGATACCGGCGTCGGCGGAGAAAATTCTCCGGACGCTTACCTTGATGCGATGCGAAAAAATATGGAAACGGTGCAAAGGGCATTACAGGAAACCGCTGCAGCGAAGGAGTGAGATGATGCTGAAAACAGAAGCGACAACAAATTCCGGGATGCATGCCCCCTGTGGGCTGCATTGTATCCGGGTCAAAAACATCAGCGTGACAGCCGGGGGAAAAGCATTGCTGCAGAATATAAGTCTGCATTGCCACTGCGGTGAATTGACGGTGCTGATCGGGCGGAACGGCGCGGGAAAATCGACGCTGCTCAAGGCCGTTCTTGGGGAGATTCCGCATACGGGGACGGTGGAATTCCGAAGCCGTGAGGATGGCGCGATTCAAAATATGCGCATTGGTTATGTGCCGCAGAGCATTGGGATCGACCGCAACTCGCCGGCCAGCGTATTTGATCTGTTTGCATCGCTGGTTTCCGAGCGCCCGGTTTTTTTAGGCGGCGGGAAAAAGCTGAGGGAACAAATTCGCCGCCAGCTTTCGGTATTTCAGGCGGAATCGCTGCTGGACCGCCGCGTGGGGAGCCTTTCCGGAGGAGAGTTGCAGCGGGTGATGCTTTCCGTTGCAACTTATCCTACACCGGACCTGTTGATTTTGGACGAACCTGTTTCCGGTATTGACGAAAACGGACTGCGGCTTTTCTATTCCACCGTAGAACAACTGAAAAAGCAGTACGATATGGCAATTATTCTTGTGTCGCACGATTTAAGCTATGTGGCCCGCTGTGCCGATCAGGTGGTTTTGCTGGACAAGACCGTTCGGGCTCACGGAAAACCGGCAGAGGTTTTTTTGAGCGAGGAGTTTCGCAGTGTTTTCGGCAATTTTGTTTTTGATTTTTCCGGTACACAAAGGAAAATGCCGCCGAAGCAGCTTGGAAAGGATGGATGATGAGATCAATGGAAGCTATTTATCACTTTCTGGAGGCGCTGCTCCCGACGGACTGGATCTCATACGATTTTATGAAAAATGCATTGTTGGCCATTTTGATGATCGCGCCGCTGTTCGGATTGTTGGGCACTATGGTGGTCAATAACGGTATGGCCTTCTTTTCGGATGCACTGGGTCATTCCGCACTGTGCGGAATCGCTATCGGCGTTCTCTGCGGAGCAGCCGATACGACTCCGGTAATGGTTCTGTTTGCAGTGCTGTTTGCTCTTGCGCTGAACAAGATCAAGAATTCGGGCATTTCGTCGCCCGATACCATCATCAGCGTTTTTGCCTCGCTGGGGGTGGCGATTGGGCTTGCGATTCTTTCCGGAGGCGGTGATTTTTCCAAATATTCCAATTTGCTGGTCGGCGATATTCTCAGTATTCGGCCGCGGGAGCTGCTGATGCTGCTGATCGTATTGTGCGTTACGGTTCTGTTTTGGTTTCTGGGATTCAACCGTCTTCACGCTGTCAGTGTGAATCGCCCGCTGGCGAGGACCCGCGGAGTTCCGGTAAATCTGGTAGACAATATTTTTGCCGTGCTTATTGCAGTGATCGTTACCATCTCGATCAAATGGGTCGGTCTGCTGATCATCAATGCAATGCTGATTCTGCCGGCCGCCGCTTCACGCAACATTTCCTCCAATATGCGTGAATATCATCTGTACTCCCTGCTGTTCTCGTTTTTTTCCGGCGTAACAGGGCTGGTAGTCTCATACTATGCCAATATCCCTTCCGGCCCGATGATCGTGATCCTTGCTTCGGCGGTCTTTTTTGTCACCTATCTGTTTCAGAACAAGGCCCGGGATTAGAGCGGCGTGCTTGATGCCGCGCGGGAAAGTCTTTTTACGGGAGAAGCACTCTCCGCCGGGCGATTTACGAAAAAGGTTTTATATGACCACCTCGGCGTGGCTGCCGCCTTCCCGATCCTTTGTGACGACGATTTGTTTTTCAATACGCTCCTTCAATTCCGAAACGTGCGAGATGATGCCGACCAGGCGGTTGCTTTCCGTCAGGCTGATCAGCGCTCGGATAGCCTGTTCCAGAGTGTCCTCGTCCAGTGAGCCGAAGCCCTCGTCCACAAACAGCGTATCCAGACGGATTCCACCGGCAGCGGACTGAATTTCGTCTGCAAGCCCGAGCGCAAGGGAAAGGGAAGCCAGAAACGATTCGCCGCCGGAAAGCGTTTTTACGCTGCGCAGTGTCCCGTTGTAATGATCCAGAACGTCAAGCTCCAGCCCACTTTTGCTGCGGTTGTTTTCGGCCAGAATCCGCCGGCGCAACTCATACTGTCCGCCGGACATCATCATAAAACGCGTGTTGGCGCGGCCGAGAATGCGTTCAAAGTAGTTCATCTGGATATAGGTTTCAAGCGTGATTTTCTCCTTGCCGCTGAGTGTGCCGTTGACCGTTTCGGCAAGGCTGCCGATCCAGCGGCTGCGGTTTTCCTGTTCCGACAAAGCGTCTCCTGTTTTGCGAATAGCGCGTAAAGCTTCCCGGTTGCGCGAAAGGCGGACGTTCA
>JAHZES010000100.1:0-376 GCA_019421725.1 Clostridiales bacterium
ATGCAGAAAATCTTCGCGGATGGAACGCGCGGTTTCCAGCTTCAGGCGGTCCGGCGCCGAAAGGGCGTCCATACCAACCAGCTTTACGATCTCTTCCAGCTCGGATTCGTCGTGCAGCAGGCGCATCACGCGGGCGCGAAGTTCCATCCAGTCCTCCTCTACGTTATCGTTGAACCAGGGAGCAAGAGTGTCGGTATAGAGCGAATAGCTGGTCAGCCAGTTAATGGCGGGAAAATGGCGTTTGTATGCCAGATTGGAGTCCAATCCCCAGAAAACCTTGACAATACGCAAAGTTGCCTGCGAGACCGGTTCGGAAATGTCGCCGCCGGGAGGAGAGACCGCGCCGATAACGGAAAGAGCACCTTCACGGTTATCG
>JAHZES010000100.1:386-7621 GCA_019421725.1 Clostridiales bacterium
GACCTGAACGCGGCCGGCACGCTCGTAAAACTGTGCCAGGCGGCTGCCGAGATAGGCCGGGTAGCCTTCTTCTCCGGGCATTTCTTCAAGACGGCCGGACATTTCACGCAAGGCCTCCGCCCAACGGGAGGTGGAATCGGCCATGAGTGCAACGGTATATCCCATGTCGCGGAAGTATTCGGCAATGGTGATGCCGGTGTAAATGGAAGCTTCACGCGCGGCAACCGGCATATCGGACGTGTTGGCAATCAACACGGTGCGCTTCATCAGGGAATATCCCGTTTTCGGGTCGATCAGTTCCGGGAATTCATTAAGCACGTCGGTCATCTCGTTGCCGCGTTCCCCGCAGCCGATATAAACGACGATGTCGGCGGAGGCCCATTTGGCAAGCTGATGCTGCACAACGGTTTTTCCGCTGCCGAACGGGCCGGGGACAGCCGCTACGCCGCCCTTTGCAATCGGGAACAGCGTATCGATGACGCGTTGACCCGTGACAAGCGGCATGGTGGGGGAGAGCTTTTGCTTGTAGGGCCGGCCGACACGGACAGGCCATTTCTGCATGAGCGTAATTTCGCGGCGGTCTCCGTTTACGGTTTCTACCACGGCGACGGTTTCTGTTACGCTATAATCGCCCTCGCTGATGGAAACGATTTTACCGATAATCCCCTGAGGAATCATAATTTTGTGCGATACGATTTCGGTTTCCTGCACAGTACCGATGATGTCGCCGGCCGATACCTCGTCGCCGGCTTTCATGACGGGCACAAAGTGCCATTTTACATCGCGTTTCAGCGACGGCACCTCAATGCCGCGGTGCAGGTTAGTGCCCGAGAGCCGATAAATTTCTTCAAGCGGGCGCTGTATTCCGTCAAAGATGGAGGAGATCAGCCCGGGCCCAAGCTCCACGCTCAGCGGGGCTCCGGTGGATTCTACCGGTTCGCCTGGCCCCAGACCGGAGGTTTCCTCGTAAACCTGAATGGACGCGTCTCCGCCGTGAATTTCGATAATTTCACCAATCAGGCGTTCCTTGCTGACGCGCACCACGTCGAACATATTTGCGTCGCGCATTCCTTCGGCAATTACCAGAGGACCCGCAACCTTCTTGATGGTTCCGTTGCTCATTTTGTTGGTACCATTCCTTTCAACCGGGCGGCGCCGCGGAGCACATCCCGTCCGTTACTTGCAATGGGGAACAAAGGGGCGCGTCAGCTGCCGAACAAAATGTCCGACCCGACCGCGCGTTCCACCGATTTTTTTACGTTTGCCATTCCGATGCCCGTGTTCCCGGAAACGCCCGGAATCGGGATCACTGCGGGCAGAATACGCTGCGAAAGGGCTTCCAGCTCCGGCGTTAACTGCGAGGCGAGCTTTTCGGTAATATAAAGCACGCCGTAACCGTCGTCCGCCAGATGCAGTAACAGCTCACCGGCCGCTTTCGCGTCTTCTGTGGGATAGATATCAAGGCCGAGCGCCGCAAAGCCGTAAATGCTGTCGCGGTCGCCGATCACGCCGATTTTAACCATAAGGGCGTCCTTCCTTTCCTGCGGTTTTGCCGGGCGGAGCAAAATCAGTACAGCAGCCGAACCCGGCTGCGAACGACATCGTCCGGCAGGCTGTTGTGTTTGCCGGAAAGAATGATGCGAACCGTTTTCACTTCGTTCTCTTTCCCGAGCAGATAAGCAGCCAACGGCTCCACGCCGAACGGTTTTGTTTTTGCGCCGGCCAGTGATTCGATCACACGGTCGTCACACCATTTTTCGAATGCGGAAAGCGACTGGGAAAGCGCTTCCGTTGCACCGGAAAAGGCGGTTCCCGCCAAAAAATCAATTACGGCCTGCATACCCTGCACGGCGGCGTCTGCAAGCTCTGTTACAGAAAAGGAGCCGCATGGGGCAAGCGCACGGCGGAGAAAGGCAATGCTTTTGCCGGTGTGGGCCGCGCGAAGCGCGATCCGGATATCGGCCGTTGCGGCGATCATCTCCGCATAGCCTGCCAAAAACGGCGAACCGCTGGCCTTGCCGGCGGCAAGCAGCGCGGAGAGTGCTGCCCGATCCAGGATTACATCGGCAAGCTGACCGTCTTGTGTTTCTAACAGCGCTGTCATGGCTTCGTTGGCCGGCGCGCGCATTTCCTCCGGCAAAGCGGAAAAATCACGCGCTTCTGCGGCGGTCTGCAGCAATGCGGGATCGATCAGGCCCTGCGCTACAAAAAGGCGGTAACAGTCGCTGCCGGTAACAACGCCCTTAATGGCGGCCTTTAAATTGTGATAATCGTTTTTGCAAAGCAGTACGTTGAATATATCCGGTTCAGGTGCGACCTCCCGCACAAGCGCCCAGGCCTTTGCAAGCTCTGCCGAAAGCATTTCCTCGGTGGGCAGCTCAGTGTTGTAGCCGCGATCGGAAAGCGTGCGCAGGCAATCCTCCGCCGTTTCACAGGCAAGCAGCGTCTCGGTGTCGTGCCGGGTCAGCAGCCTGTTTTCATTGGCATGGATCCGCGCCACCGCGTATGCATAATCGGTCTCGCGCATGGGAATTCCTCCTTCATTGCCGGAAAATCTATGGGATCAGGCAAATAGAATTTGATGCACCTGATCCTGCAGGGCTTCCCGCTGCGCATCAAACAAAGCGGAAAACGAGCAATTTTCCTCGATCCCGTCATAAACCAGCAAAAAACCGCCGTCCAAAGGGCGTGCCTGGCTGGAAATTTGCAGCAGTGCCCCTTGCGGCGCAAGCTCCTGATTCAGCCGGTCTTCAAATCCGGCAGGCAGCCGGTCAAGATCTTTTTGAGAAAGAAACAGCTCGCCCTTTTGTGAAAGCGCATTTTTCCTGGCCAGCCGGATCAACATCGCGAAATATTCGTTGTCCGGCAAAGCGGCCAGCGCAGCTTTTGCCTCTTCGATCACGCTGCCGATCAGCTGCTGCTTTGCAGCCAGCAAGGAACGTCTGGCGTTCATTTCCACGGCGGAATCCGCCAGCTTTTGGGCGCTTTCCGCCTTTTTTGAAGCTTCTGCCAGCAGGCGGGCCAGCTCCTTTTCGCTTGCGGCTTTGGCGGCTTCGGTGATCTGTGCGGCTTCAGTGTTCGCCTGAGCAATCGTCCTCTGTGCGGTTTCTTTTGCCTCGGCAAGGATTTGTTCCACGATTTTTTCCAGTCCGCTCATGAATTCAAACATTCCTTTCGCATCAGCCGGGAGCCGCGTTCGGTTACGGTTTCGCGTTTCCCGCTTACGTTGGTTGCCGCTTACATTGCAAGGCTGTTGATGCCGGTGACGGCAAGAATAGAGATCAGCAAAGCAAAAATTGCATAGGTTTCAACCATGGCGGGGAACAGCATGGATTTACCGAACTGATCCGGGCGTTTGGAAACCAGATTGATGCTGGCGATGGAGGCGCGAGCCTGACGGATGGCGGACCAGGGGCCGACAATAATTGTGGGAAGCGCGGCGGAAACGTATAACAGTCCCTTCGCAACGCTCATGCCGGTATAGCTGCCGCCAAGAACACCGATGCCGGAAAGCATGATAAAGCCAAGCAGCAGGCCGTAAATGCCCTGTGTACCGGGCAGAAGCTGCAGGATCAATACTTTGCTGAATTTGGAGGGATCTTCGGTAACAACGCCCGCAGCGGCTTCACCGCCCATACCAACGCCGATTGCAGAGCCGATGCAGGGAACGAGGGCCCCCAGAACAGTACCCGCCAAAGCAAAAACAAGACCCAGATTATCCATTGTTAATTTTCCTCCTTAATAGTAAAAAAGTGTGTGTTTGCGGCGAAGGGAGTATATTTTTCGCCGCCGCCTTCATAAAATTTGCCGAAGAATTCGACATATTGCAACCGGTTGGTATGCACATAAGCGCCCAACAGATTGATGGCCAGGTTAAAGACATGCCCGATGATAAATACAAGCGTAAATACGATTGCGCTGAAAACGGAATCGCCGCCCATGGCCCCCATCTGATTAATGACCGAGGCGATAACACCCGTCGCAAGGCCGAGCGCCAGCAAACGCGCGTAGGAAAGCACGTCGCTGAGGTAGCTTGTCACGCCGTAAAGGCCATAAAGACCTTTGAGCAGTCGTTTGAACGGAGCGCGGGATTCCCGGCCGGCCGTTGCGATAATGCCGATGGCAGACAGTCCGGCCAGAATTTTTGCGGCCGAAACGACCGCCGTGGGAATAACAAAGGTGAGGTTTGCCATGGAGCGCAGCATATCGGTGCTCAGCAGCCAGACGATCAGTCCGATCAGAAGGCCGTACCAGAAGCCGACATCATAAATGGCGCCGGCTTTGTCGCCGCGTTTCCACATCTGGTAGAATTGAATACCCAGGCCGGCGAACATGTGGATAATGCCGATCGCAAAAGAAGCCATTAACAGCGTCATCGGGTCTTCCAGCGGAACAAGCCAGAGCGCAGGAATGGAAAAATCGGTATGGAAAAACGTTTTGGCGATCACAGTGGGCGCGTCGCCGAACCAACCGCCGAACAGCGCTCCCCAAATAGCGGTGGAGATACCGCACCAGAAGAACATCCTTAACGTTTTCTGCAGCGGAACAGGCATTTTGGGGAATTTCCTGACCACAAAAAAGCAGCCAAGTGCCATCAAAATTCCGTAGGCTGCGTCGGAAAGCATCATACCGAAAAGAATGTAATAAAATACTGCCATGATCGAAGTCGGATCGATATCCCGCTTGCACGGCATGCTGTACATTTCGATGACGCCCTCCACCGGCTCGGAAAAACGGTTGTTGTGCAGCAGCACGGGCGGCTGCTCCGTTTCGTTCGGCTCGGAAAATTCCGCCGCGGCACAGAACGGAGCAAGATCGCGCTCAAGCTGCTGCTCTGTCGGCGCCGGAAGGTATCCCTCCAGTACAAAGACATTTTTCGATTGCGAAAGCCTGTCGATCACCTGGTATTTTTCGCGGCGCATTGCATAGTAGTCCACAAGGAATTCAATGCGTGGGCGCATTGCGGCGAAGGAAGAGACCTCCTGCTCGCTTTTCCCGATCTGCTCGCTCAGCTCCTGAATACGCCGGCGGTATTCCTGAGCGACCTCTGCGGGCGGGACCTTGGTTGGCGAAGATGGGAGCGAAAAGCCGTGCGCACGCAGCGCGCTTTCCACAGCGCCGCTCTGCGCCTTCATACACAAGACAAAAATACACGTCTGATCAGGCGTTGTGCTTAAAATTTCTGCGTGGATTGCGGCATCCGGCGCTTCCTCTGCCAAAAAGCCCAACAGCGTTTCAAGGCTGAGCGCTTCCGGAACGGTCCCGATAAAAGCGGCTGTCATCTTTGTTCCGCGAAACCGCATGGGAATGTCAAGCGCAAGCCATGGATTTAAAGCCGCCGCCTGAGTTTCCAGCCGCGCCTGTTCCGCCTTTGCCTCAGCCATGGAGCGGGAGAGAACAACTATGCGGCGGGCGGCGGAAATTGCTTCCTCGTGCGTACGCACCTGCTCGTCATACTCCGAAAGAGAGAGTTCCGGTTTACCCTGCAGCGAGCTGAACAGGGACTTCTTTTCCGGTGCATAATGATCCAGCAGCTCCAAAGCCTGGCGCACGGTATTCTGGCAGCGGTCAAAGTGCGCCAATTGCCGGGAACTGTCCGATTTGGAAAACAGACTGTCGTTGAGCGGTGCGTCGGTCACTTCGACCACGCCGCGCCGCTGCAGAAACTCCAACAGCGCTTTACGGTCGCGCTTCAGTGCAAAAAGCGTCATTTTTTTCATTGGAACGACTGCCATTGCCGCGTCACCTCCTTTTTACATCATTATTTTCATTTTGACTGTTCAGAACAGCCCGATCATATCCATAACACTGCGAACGGCGATAGGCCGTTTTTCCTCCGCCCCGGCCAAAAGAGCTTCCCGGTGGCGAAGGGCTTCTTTCTCGGATGCGGTTCTTTGTTTAGCGGATTGCTCTGCGGCTTCATTCGCCCGGGCCGCGCCTCTGCGCTTTGCTTCCTCCCGTGCGCTGCGGAGCATTTGCGCGGCAGCTTGCTGCGCGTTGTCCAGAATGCGAGCTTTTTCTGTTTCCGCATCGCGTTCGATCTGGGCGGCCTGCTGTTCTGCGCTGCGGATCTGTTCAATAGCGTCTGACGCCATGGTGGGAACCATCCTTTCCTGCGGGAATACCCGCACGTTTTTATTTTCCGGCTTGCGGGCCGGGTTTGATGACACAAAAACTGCCGTACAATACAGGTGAAAACAATTCTATTATACGGTTCTTTCACTCTTTTTTCAAGAAAGCAACATGGAAAAAGATTTTTGCTTAATTAGAGTTTTTTACAGGAAAGTATACAAATCAATAAAATATTGGTAAATAATTAACAACAAAGATTGAGTAATTATTTCACAATCTTTTTGGAATCATATTTCTATTATGACAACCTTTGCGACGAAGCGGCGGGGCTGCCGGCCATATTCAGTTTTTGTGCAATAGCGGAAAATATACGGAGCATACGGTTCTGGATCGGGGAAAAGGAAAACACCCTTTTACCATGCAGATGCGCGGCAAAAGGGTATTTTGGTACAGGCTTTGCGCCCGGGCTTTATTTCATGTACAGCTTGCGGTTTTCGGCGAGGATCCGGTCGCGTTCAAAGTTGCGTACACGCTGCATCGCCTCGCATGTTTTGGCCCATGTAACCGGAGCGTTCTTTGCTGCGTAGTCGTTTGACTCGCTGCCGTAATAGCCCCAGGCAATGATGGTGCGTGCGCCGGCATCATAAGCGGCTTCGGTGGCGACGACGATATCTTCCTCCGCACCGCGCGGGTTATTATAAGTCTGGATCCAGATGTTATGATCCTTGTGGAACTGCTCGCTGACGCGCAGGTTTTCTTTGGTGCCGCGGGATACGAAATCGTAAACATTCAGCGCCGGGTCTTTTTCCTTGGCGCCCACCCAGTATGGGTCGGAACCGATGTTGTCCATGTGAGGCAGACTGCACACACGGTCGACAACGTCCAGACTCATGCCGTAGGTGCCGAGCATTACGCAGACAACGTTCTTCATGCCCTTGGACGCGCTGTATTCCGTCATTTCGCGGAAATAGTCCACGATCGAGTCGGTGCCGAACGCCGCGGCATCCGCGTCCGAAAATTCCGGCATTGGCCGGCCGTATTTTTCCTCGAACATTTTACGGCAGCGCGGGCAGGTGCAGCCGTAATAGGTCTTGCCGTCCACGGTCTTCTGCGGCATATGCGGTTCGTCCCAAAAAATTGTTCTGCCGCCGATAAAATAGACG
>JAHZES010000101.1:0-4306 GCA_019421725.1 Clostridiales bacterium
GGAGAGCCCCCGATGGGGAACGGCGGCGTCGATGTTGTTGACCATGACGGTCACCGGGCGTTTGCCGACGGCGGATTCCGGATAGTCGGCTTCCCCGGTCAGGGGGTTGATAGGGCCGGCAGGTTCCGGTTCGGCGGTGGTCGCTGTCTCCGGTTCGGAATGGAGGGGCGGGGGAGAGGATTGTCTGCCGTACCGTGCAAGCTCCCTCCGGTATCGTTCTACTAACTCCGTAAATGAATCGCTCATAATTCAGATCATCCTTTCCGCCTGACCGGCGTTTTAATTTTCCGAATGACGCAGATGCTTTTGAAAGAAAACCCGGGAGTGCCGTTTCGCAGACTCTCTTTGCCATTGATATGAGGGAGATGCGTAAAAAAGAGCCGGAGTACGTGAAAAAATCAACAGAATATGATATGATAAATATGATAAAAACAGGACGGCAGGCCCCGGTTCGGCAAAAGCCGTTTGTGCGCAGGAGCAAAATGAATGGGCGGAGGGTTTTACTATGGAATGTTTGAAAAGTCAGCAGATGCGTCAGCTGGCCCCGGAACTGGATCCCCTGAGGATCGGAACAGGCTGGAAGCCGGAAGATTTATCGAAGCCGCAGATCATGATTGAAAGCACGGCGGGCGACAGCCACCCCGGCAGCGGTCATTTGAATCTTCTGGTGGAGGAAGTCCGAAAAGGAATTGCGGAAGCGGGCGGCTTCGGCGCCCGGTATTACTGCACGGATATCTGCGACGGTGAAAGCCAGGGAACCGACGGCATTAATTTTAGCCTGGCCAGCCGCGAAATGATTGCGGGCATGATCGAAATTCATGCAGGTGCAACACCGTTTGACGCCGGAGTGTACCTGGCCAGCTGCGATAAGGGAATGCCGGCCAACCTGATGGGGCTGTGCCGTGTCAATATCCCCGCGGTGGTCGTGCCCGGCGGAACCATGAGCGCAGGCCCGGAGATGCTGACACTGGAACAGCTTGGGAAATACAGCGCGCAGTTCGAAAGAGGCGAGATCGACGGGGAAAAGCTCGATTGGGCCAAGCATCATGCCTGCCCGGGCTGCGGCGCATGTTCTTTTATTGGGACGGCGTCCACGATGCAGATCATGGCGGAGGCGCTGGGGTTGGCTCTGCCCGGGAGCGCGCTGATGCCGACAGAAAGCCCCGATCTGCTGGCCGTTGCCAGAGAGGCGGGTAGGCAGGCTGTCTGGCTGGCATTTCAGGAAGATATGCGCCCGAGCGATATTGTAACGGTGAAAAGCTTTGAAAATGCAATTCTGGTTCACGCGGCGATATCCGGCAGCACAAACTGCCTGCTGCATCTTCCGGCAATTGCCCACGAACTGGGCATCGAGATCACGGGGGATACGTTCGACCGGCTGCACCGGGGCGCCAAATATCTGCTGGATATCCGTCCCGCTGGGCGTTGGCCGGCCGAATGCTTTTATTATGCCGGTGGAGTGCCTGCTATTATGGAGGAGATCCGAGATGCGCTTCATCTGGACGTGATGACCGTGACAGGGAAAACGCTCGGAGAAAATCTGGAGGAGCTGAAACAGAATGGGTTTTATGAGCGCTGTACCGACGGGCTGCGCCGGTTCAACCGGCGCTACGGCTGCAGCTTGACCCGCCGCGATATCATCCGCCCGGCGGAGCAGGCGATCGGAACGGACGGAAGCATTGCGGTTCTGCGCGGAAATCTGGCGCCGGAGGGCGCGGTCATTAAGCATACCGCCTGCCCGAGGGAGATGTTCCGGGCGGTGCTGCGGGCAAGACCGTTTGACAGCGAGGAAGAGTGTCTCAACGCCGTTTTGAAGCATCAGGTGGAAAAAGGAGACGCCGTGTTTATTCGCTACGAGGGGCCGAAAGCCACCGGGATGCCGGAGATGTTTTATACGTCGGAAGCAATCAGCAGCGACAAGGAGTTTGGACGCAGTCTTGCGCTGATTACCGACGGGCGGTTTTCGGGTGCGTCCACCGGGCCGGTGATCGGGCACTGCAGCCCCGAGGCGGCGGACGGAGGGCCGATTGCTTTGGTGGAGGACGGCGACCTGATCGAGATCGATGTGCCGGAACGCAGACTGAATATTATCGGTGTGAACGGAGAAAGGAAGACTCCGGAGGAGGTGCAGGCGGTACTTGCCGAGCGCAGAAAACGTTGGAAGCCAAGAGAGCGGCGTTATAAGTCCGGTGTGCTTCGCTTGTTCAGCGAGCATGCGGCCAGCCCGATGAAAGGCGCTTATCTGGATTTTGACCCGGAGCGCTGATATGCAAAGGAAAATTTTTCACAGAAATATCATATGCACGCGGTAAACTGATTAAAACGCAGCAGCGTAGTTGGGAATCCTGCGGAAACGGCGGTCTGGAAAGATGAAGGAAGGGTGCGGCGGTATGGATAAGAAAAAGATCCTGGTGGTGGACGACGAAGAAAGAATGAGAAAAATCGTCTCGGATTTTCTGCATCGGGAGGGATACGAAATTGAGGAGGCGAGCGACGGCGTCGAAGCGGTGGAAAAATTTGAATTAGCTCCGGCCGATCTGATCATTCTTGACGTGATGATGCCGCGGATGGACGGCTGGCAGGTTTGCCGGGAGATCCGGAAGAATTCGAAGGTGCCGATCATCATGTTGACTGCCCGCAGCGAGGAAATGGACGAACTGACGGGCTTTGAGCTTGGCGCAGACGAATACATTGCAAAGCCGTTCAGCCCGAGGATCCTGGTGGCGCGTGTCAATGCCATTCTGCGGCGTGCGTTTGGCAGTGAGGAAGAGTTTCGCCGGTACGGAATCATCGAAGTGAGCAAGGCGGCCCGCGAGGTTCGTGTGAACGGCAAGCCGGTTGAGCTGACCTATAAAGAGTTTGAGCTGCTTTGCTATCTGATGGATAACGCGGGGATCGCGCTCAGCCGCGGACAGATTCTGAACAACGTGTGGGATTACGATTATTTTGGCGATGAACGAACGGTGGATACCCATGTGAAAACGCTTCGGAACAAAATGGGGGACGCCGCAGACTATATTCGCACCGTCCGCGGTATCGGGTATAAATTTGAGCAGTAAAAGAGGGATCCGCTTTTGAAGAAAATGAGTGCGGTGCAGCCGGCTGCACCGGGGGAGACTGCGGAAAAGAAAAAACGTTTGCCGCTGCACCGTTCTGTGGTTACCAAGTTTTTTTTCAGCATGGTGGGCTGCGTGCTGATTTCCATTCTGCTGAATTGGGCGCTGAACAATCTTGTTTTGGAAAATTATTATAAAAATCGAAAAATCGACGGTTTAAAAAGCACCTTTTCTCAGGTTGACGCGATTTTTCAAAGCAATTCCAAAAGTCAGGACATCCGGCTGGAGCTGGAGCGCCTTGGCGGTCGAACCAGCTCCAGCATGATTATCGTAGACAGGAAGCTTCAGGTGGTGGATTATAACCTTGGCAGCTATATTCCGGACGAGTGGACGTCAGGACTCTTTTTTATCGAGGTCTCAACGCAGCTGAGCCCGGGAGAATGCGAGGTCGATGTTAAAAATAATCCGCGTCTCGGGCAGGAATATCTGCTACTGACCGGTATTTTGCAAAACGACTACATTGTGGTCATGAGCATGCCGCTGCAGGCGATTCGTGAAAATGTCGATATTTCGAACCGTTTTTTGCTGTTCAGCGGAGTTTTCTCGGTTTTGATCAGCGCGCTGCTTGCGTTCTGGATCGCGCGCGGGTTTACCAAACCGATTCAGGAACTGGCCGGAATCACCAACAGTTTGGCGCAATTTGATTTTACCAAACGTTACGGCGGCCGTGGAAACGACGAAATTGCCGAGCTTGGTAAAAGCATCAACACGCTTTCTGCGGAGCTGGAAAAAAACATTTCGGATCTGAAAACGCTGAATGCGCAGTTGGAGCGGGATAATGAGATCAAAACCCGTCAGGATCAGCTGAGACGCGATTTTATTGCCAACGCCTCGCATGAACTGAAAACGCCGATTGCGTTGATCCGCGCGTATGCCGAAGGTATTTCGGACGAGGTTTCCACCGATGAGCAAAGCCGCCGGTATTACTGTGAGATCATTCAGGACGAGGCCGACAAGATGAGTGTGCTTATCAAGAAAATGACCAGCCTGATGCAGTTGGAATCCGGCGAAGAGGAGCTGACGTTTTCCCGGTTTGAAATTACGGGTCTGATCAGCGGTGTACTGCGGAGGTATTCTATTTTGCTTGACCAGAAGAAGATCACCGTTTCTTTTTTGCCAAAGGGCGAAATCTATTGCTGGGGAGACGAGTATTTTATTGAGAACGTAATCAACAATTATGTTTCCAATGC
>JAHZES010000101.1:4316-7570 GCA_019421725.1 Clostridiales bacterium
TCCAACCATGTGTCGGAAAAAGGTGAAATCATTGTGGAAGAGCGCGTAAACGATGTGGGCGGCGGTCAGAAGAGAGTGCATGTCAGCGTGTTTAATACCGGCAGTCAGATTGCGAAGGAGGATCTGACCCGAATCTGGGAAAGCTTTTACAAGGTAGATAAGGCAAGAACCAGACAATACGGAGGAACAGGGCTGGGGCTTTCGGTCGTTGCGGCAATTATGCATGCGCACAACATGCCCTGCGGCGTTGAAAACTGCGAAGGCGGCGTAAGGTTCTGGTTTGAGCTGGAGCTTGCATAAGCTAACAGGTTAGACGAAATTTATTAAAACAAGATTCATAATTTCCTCTAAGGAACAACACAAAGGCTGTTTATACTATAGTCACAGGATCAAAAAAGGTCCTGCAGCTTTACAAATAATAACAGAACCGATTGAGGAGATGTTTGATCATGGATGAATTCAGAAACAACCAGCACAATGAGCAGCAGCCGGTTTATAACCCGTACAGCGCGGATCCCTATGAACCGAAGAATACGCCGCAAAAGGCCAAGAAGCCGAAAAAGTTCGGGCTCGGCGCGGTCATCGCTTCCGCGTTGTGTGCGGCAATTCTTTGCGGCACGATTTCTACGGTCGGCGTGGCCACATACTTTAACGGCAAAAGCCAGGCCGCAGGGGGAGCGTCTTCGGCAGAGTCTGCCGGTTCGGTCAGCAGTGCGGCAGCGCCGGTAACCAATATTACCGTCAATGACGAAACCGATAACATTGCCGTTGCGGTCGCGCAGAAGGCATCGCAGTCGGTGGTCGGTATCCGTGTAACATATGAGACGCAGGTGCAGTCCTTTTTCGGCAACACAAAACAGGAGGCTACCAGCGAGGGCTCTGGCGTTATTTATAAGGAAAACGGCTATATCATTACCAATTATCATGTAATCTCCGGCGCAGTGGCCGAAGCCAATTACGGTGAGATCGCAAACGGCGCAAAGATCGAGGTATTTCTTCCTGACGATACCAGCACAGCCATTAGCGCGGCCGTTGTCGGTTTTGACGCTTCTGCAGACCTGGCGGTGATCAAGATCGATCGCACAGGGCTCGCTGCCGTTGAGATAGGGGATTCCGACAGCCTGAAGGTCGGCCAGGTCGCCATTGCGATTGGTAACCCGGGTGGTTTGGAATATATGAATTCTGTCAGCAAGGGAATTGTCAGCGGATTGAACCGCACGATTACTACCGAGGACAATGTTCAGATGAACCTGATCCAGACCGATGCCGCCATCAACCCCGGCAACAGCGGCGGTGCACTGGTGGATCAGAACGGAAAACTGATCGGTATCAATAATGCGAAAATGTCCGGCTCCGATTATGACGGCATGGGATTTTCAATTCCGGTGAATGAGGTCGTGGAGATTTGCGACCGACTGATCAGCAAGGAAGGTCAGGCAAGCGCTTATCTCGGAATTTCCATCAATACCTATTATGATGCCGAAACACTGCAGCGTATGGGATATCCGGCCGGAGTGGTAGTGGCTTCCGTTGCAGAAGGCTCTCCCGCAGGAATCGCCGGAATACAGAAAAACGATATTATTACCAAAATCAATGGAACTGCCGTTGCTTCCTACGCCGCAATGATCAGCGAGAAGAATAAATACAACGCAGGCGATACCATTACGGTCACAGTGTACCGCGGAGGCCAGACCGCAGATGTCAGCGTAACGCTTGGTTCCGGCAATTCGGCACAGTAATTCTTAACTGCGGGTAAGGCAGCCAATATTTTAATTGAGAAAGGAACGTCCCTCTATGAACGATGAATTTGATTTTTCTTCTTCACAAAGCCCTGAGGATCCCACGATGAGCGCGCAAAAAAAGGAACAGACGCAGCCAGTAGAGTCGACCGCGGAAAAGGTACCTGCCGAAACCGCTTCGGAGGAGGGGCCGGCACAGGACAGCGGTGCGCAGACTGCGCCTGCAGCCGATCAGCCGGAGCAGAAAGCCCCCAGCGCTCCGGCGGATCCGTATCCGAATCCGTTTGCGCCGCAGCCCCGTCCGGCTGCGCAGCCGCCATACACAGTATATCCCTATACGCAGCCGACAAGGCCGGTTTACCCGCCGTACACGCCGCCGCAGCCAAACGCACAGTATGTGCCTTATACACAGCCGACGGCGCCGTATCAGCATCAGGCTCCTTCCGTTTCGCCTTATGCCGCTCAGGGTGCGCCGTATGCAGCGCAAACGCCGCCGCACTGGTATGCGCAGCAAAATATTCCAACGCCGCCGCAGAACGGTGCGGTGCCGCCGGTTCCTCCCGTTGCGGGAGGGTATACCGGTGCGCAGCCGGCAGCCCCGGCACCGAAAAAGAAAAGCGGACAGGTCGTTCTTTGGGTGCTGGCGGCGCTGTTGGAAGTCGTGATCGTCGGTTTTGCGATTTACGGTGTATATTCGCTTGCCACTGACGCCTCCCATGCACCCGCAGATATGCAGCGGCCGGGTTATAACCAGCAGGTCCCCGGTTGGCCGAACAACGGAGGAACCGCTTCCGGAGAGCAGGATAACAGCACCTCTTCGGCGACCTCTAACTATACAAATGTTCAGCTTGGCATCGTCTGTGTGCAGATGAAGGACGAATTTTGGACGCAGTACGGTCTGGAGCCCGGTCTTGTAGTACAGTCCATCAGCAGCGACAGCAACGCGCGGAATACCGACCTGCGGGAGGGTGATGTGATTACGGAGGCTAACGGAACAAAGGTAAAAACCTTTGATGACCTGTTTGCCGTAATGGACCAAATGAATCCCGGCGATGAAATGAAGCTGACGGTTTACCGCCCTGTTCAGGGGCAGAACGGTTACACACAGGGAGAAGCGTTTACCGTGACTTTTGCAGTTAAAGAGAAGAGTGACGCAGCTTCTTCCAGTCTTGATTCTAATTATCCGCAAGCGTAATCCTGCCAGGGATGGATTCCATGAGGATCCATCCTTTTCTTTTTGTGTATTTTCTTTCAGATAGTGTTGACAAAACGGGATATGATGTCAAACACCATACGGTGGCTGCGCTCGGCTTTGCCGTTATGCCGCAGGTGTAGGGACGGATCGGCTTGCGCGGTTGACGCCGTATTTTTCTGCGTACTTCATTAGGGATTGCCGATAGGCCATGTTCTGTGTGATACTCTTACTCATGAGAGATAGGGTCACCTGCCTTTCGGTTTTGCCTCGTCAACTCAACCTTAGCACATGTCACCCCTATTCGCTACTTTTATTTTCTC
>JAHZES010000102.1:0-4915 GCA_019421725.1 Clostridiales bacterium
ATGGGTTCAGCATTAAGCAATCGAGGAACCGTGACGTATTGGCGTTATTATCGTAACGGTATGCAGGATGGTTTATCGGAATACAAAACGCCCGAAAAAATTGTGAAGCTGTTTTTTGGGGGCGGCATTGGAGAAAGCGGAGCCTTTTACAGATTTCCTGAAATTTCTTCATTCACTGCGACAACGGAGAGGATTGAAAAAATCGAGCTTCCTGCCGATACCGTTCAAATTTCGGCCGGGTACGGTGATTTTGCGCTGGTGACCGGGGCAGGGGAGCTGTATACGGTCGGCGGACTTTCGCTTTACGGCGGGCGGCAGCTGATCGGTCAGGATGCATTTCAAAATGAACAGAATCAAGTGATCCGGGCGATTGTTCCGGAACCGGTCCAAAAAGCTGTGATGACGGAATTTTATCTGTTTATTCTTGGAAAAAGCGGGGCGATTTACGCTGCTCCACGGAACTGTGAGACGGTGGAAGATCTCAGTGTCTTTCCTCAAAAACGCCCGGCGGCAGTGTTTAAAAGGCTTCCGGCTGCGAAAACGGTAAGTGATATTTGTGCGGCACTACAGCAGACGGTGACAGACGAAGAAGGAACGGACCTGAGGGGCAATGTGCTTTGGATTCGCTATGAGGACGGCAGTCTCGCTTATGTGGATGAATGCCGCCAGATCTATACCACGCTGAAAAAGCTGATTGGCGGAAAATGGCCGGTACTGGAGGTAAAAAACGCCTCTGCAGGCGGCGAAAAGGTTCAGAAAATGCTTGCGAACGACAACCTTTCCGCAATTGTGTTTCAGGCCGATTCCGGCGACTATTATGCGATGGGAATAGACAGGATCACAGTTGAAAAGCAAACTGCGGAGAATGAACGGGTTCCGCAAAAGCTTTCGCTCCCGAACGGTGCAAGGATCAAAAAGGTATATCCGGGTTATTCCTATATTCTTATGCTGGACGATACCGGCAAAACATGGATCGCCGGAAGCGATAGCTATCAGATCCTGCAGATTGGCTACCATAAAGAACCGTGGATTCCGTGGGAAATAAGCGGAATTGATTGGGACATTTTACAGCTGAATTAAGGAGGCTTTGAGGTAATGAAAAAGAGAACTTATATGAGGATGGCTCTCTGTTTGGCAATGGCCGTTTGTTTTGTTTCTTTATCGGCGATTCCAAGCTCCGGTGCAGAGGCGCCGGCTGCCGCGGCAGAAGAGCAGCCCGCAGCGTCTGCCATGGAGCGGCCTACGGCAGCGGATTATATGATGTGGGGGTTTTACGATGACGCAAAAGCGCAGGAGTTAGAAAAGGCTCCGGAGCCGGGCGCCGTTTACAGCACGCTTGTGGGCAAATATACCTTTGAATATTTTCAGGCCGAAGTGCAAAAATATTTGGCGGAGCATGAAAACGATCCGGATGCACAGACGATAGACGCGCTCCATAGCGCATGTGAGCTCCGCGCATATGAGGACGTGATGGCAAGCGGTCTGCTTCCGCCGGGGTTTGACCCGGCAAATCCCGAGGTAAAGCTGTCCGATCTTCCCGTGATTACCGACGAGATGTCCCCGGAAGAACAGGAATGGAACAAGGGCGTTCAGATTTCTCTGTATGCGATATATTTGCTGCAGCAGGAACAAGAGCGCTGCCAGCAGCTTCGGATCGATCTTTCGACGGAAGAGATGGATGCGTTTCTTGAAGAAGCAGAGGCTTTTCTGAATTCCGGTGCAGTAGAGATCACGGACGACGGACAGCTTTTCCTCAAGCAGGAGGATGCGGAGATTCCACAGACGCTGCTGCCGGTTATGCAGAAAATTTGTGCGGAGCAGCCGGATTTTCTTTCCGTGCAGCCGGAGGAAACTGCCGAATAATAAAAACAGGTTCTCTTCCAGGGACAGGTGCGTATATACGCGCATCCGTCCCTTTGTTTTTGCAAAGTTTCCCGCTGCTGCGAAAAAAATTTACACCTTGTTAATCTATCGAAAGAGGCGGTATTGTAAAATAATAAACGTTGATTCATTAAGGATGTGTTTGCGTGTTCGGCTATATCAGACCGTTCAAACCGGAGCTTCGCGTTTGCGAGTATGACGCTTACAAAAGTATTTACTGTGCGCTGTGCAAAGCCTTAGGCCGGGAATACGGCATCGCGTCACGTTTTTTGTTAAGTTATGACGGAGCCTTTGTAGCGTTGCTGAGCATTTCGCTTTCACAGGAGTGTGCAACCCTGCAAAAAGGGCGCTGTACCTGCAATCCGCTGAAAAAGTGCAGCTTTCTTTGCGGAGCGGAACGGAGCATGTCCCTGGCGGCGGCCGTTACGGTTTTGCTGGCGTATCATAAGCTTCTCGACGATATTGCAGATCGTTCGTTTTTTGGCGGGCTTAAGGCCCGGCTGCTTTTGCCGTGGGCTTCACGCGTACACAAAAAGGCTGCGGGGCGGTATCCGGAGCTTTCAGCAAAAATTAGTGATGCAATGCGCAGCCAGGCCGATGCGGAACACGAGCCGGAGCCAAGCCTGGATCGCTGCGCGGAACCGAGCGCGCAGGCTTTGAAGGCGATTTTTTTTGAAATATCCTCCAAAGAGTCGGAAAAACGTATTTTGCAGGAAATCGGGTATCATTTGGGACGGTGGGTCTATCTGATGGATGCGTCGGACGACTTACCCGAAGATTTGGAAAAAAAGCAGTTTAATCCCCTGATACAAAAGTTTTCACTTTCACAGGCAGCTTCTCAGGAACAGATCGCAGAGGCGCGAAAATATATGAATGAAGTTTTGAATGCTTCGGTGGCGCGAATTGTTCAGGCGAATGCACTTTTAGGATTTCGCCGTCTTGAGCCGATCATCGACAATATTTTTGTGCAGGGCTTGGCCGATGCACAGCGCCGGGTGCTTGCCGGTGAACAGAAAAAGCGCAGAGCAAAGCTATAGCGAAAGGAGTGGTTATCAGCATGTCGGATCCTTATAAGGTGCTTGGTGTCTCGCCTTCCTCGACTGAGGATGAAATTAAAACGGCTTATCGAGCTTTGGCCAAAAAATATCATCCGGATAATTATGCCGATAGCCCGTTGAGCGACCTTGCCTCAGAAAAAATGAAGGAGATCAATGAGGCGTATGACGAAATAATGCGACAGCGCAAAGCGCGGCAGGCAAGCGGTTCCTCCGGCCCTTCGGCTTCGACATACGGTTGGGGACAAGGCAGCGGGTACGGTGCTCCTTACGGCGGTTCTTCGTCCAATTATATTGATGTGCGAAATATGATCCGTTCCGGACGAATTGCCGATGCGGAACAGATATTAAACGGTGTGCCGTCAACCGGAAGAGACGCCGAGTGGTACTTTTTAAAGGGAACTGTTCTGTATCGCCGCGGATGGATGGACGATGCATATTCCAACCTTCAGGTGGCCTGTCAGCGCGACCCATCAAACCCGGAATACCGTGCGGCGCTCAATCAGGTTGAAGCGCAGCGCGGTGGGAATTTTGGCGGATACAATACCCAAACGCCCCACGGAGCAAGCGGATGTGACATTTGCAGCGGCCTGCTTTGCTCGGATTGCTGCTGTGAATGCATGGGAGGAGACCTGATTCCCTGCTGTTAAGATCGAAAAAAATGCAGAATGAAGGGGATGACCGATTTGAACCGAACGGGGTCGGTTGCGCTGTGTGGGATCGTTTCGGCGTTGTGTATGGTTTGCATGTTTCTTACGGGTGTCATTCCGTTTGCAACGTATGCTTTACCGGCTTTGGCCGGGGTACTGTTGATTGTCATTGTGATCGAACAGGGAAAGCGTTGGGCGCTGCTTGTTTATGCCGCTGTTTCGCTGCTTTCGCTGATTCTTGCGCCGGATTTGGAAGCCAAGCTGATGTTTATTTGCTTTTTTGGCTATTATCCGATCCTGAAGGCGCTTTTTGAAGGGATGCACCGGCCGCATTTTGCGTTTTGTCTAAAGCTGGCGGTGTTCAATGCCGCCGTAATTGCAGTATATTTTGTGTTAGGCGCATTGGGCGGCTTATCGGCGGACGAATTTAAAATCTTCGGGAAAAGCCTGCCGCTTTTGTTTCTGATTGCAGGAAATCTTATTTTTTTATTGTATGATTATGCGCTTACCTGTTTGGCAGCGACCTATGTGCGCCGCTTGCAGTCAAAGCTGCACCGACTGTTTCGGATCTAATTTTTGCAGCAACTGAATGTAGTGGCTGTTTTCATTTTACAGCTTTAAAAGAACATAAAAAACCTGTCCATTAGCTATTGGACAGGTTTTTTATGCTGTGCGTCATGAAATGATCATTCATAAAGGTATTGCATTTTTACATGGGGAATACCGGCATCCATGCAATGCTCGTGCAATGAAGTAAAACCGCACCGTTCATAGAAGCCTTCAGCGTGACACTGCGCCAGCAAATTCAGTTTTTTTGCGCCCAATTCACTGCCCTTGGCAATCAGTGCTTGTACAAGCTCGGCGCCGACCCCATGGCCGCGGTAGCCGGTTGTTACCGCAATGCGCCCGGGATGCCAAACGTGGTTTCCCTCATTTACGAGACGGCCGGTTGCTACAGGTATCTGGCCGTCATACAGTACCAGATGCCAACACGAACTGTCCAGTTCATCCATTTCCTCTTCCGGCGGCACATGCTGTTCGGCAACGAAAACCTCCATTCGTAGCTTTTCACCGTCCGGGCAATCTTCACCGGGTGCGAACCATTTTTGCGTCATTTCCAGCGGTCCTTTCAGTTTTTTCCTTCCGCATGCTGTTCCAGTAAGCTTTCCTTCAAATCCCAAAGCTGTTGAGATAAATCTACATAGTAACGATGAGGGTTTTCGAAGCGTTTGACTTCATCCCATAGCGTATCAATCTGGCTGCTGCAATAAGCGCGGATCTCCTGCAGAGAGGGAGTCTGATAAATACATTTTCCGCGTTCAAAAAGCT
>JAHZES010000102.1:4925-7187 GCA_019421725.1 Clostridiales bacterium
AGCTTTGCGCGCAGCGGCTTTGCATAAAAGTCTGTAATCGTTTTGCGCTTCCAGGTGTGTTCCGGGTCAAAAATTTCATAGGGCTTGCTGTCGTCTATCACTTCATCATGCAATGTAATTACATCGGCAATTGCCTTGTTGCTGACGCGGTCAAAAAGGCGCCAAACAGACTTGAAGCCTGGATTAGTGATTTTTGTAACGTTTTCGCTGATTTTAATGCGCGGAACAAGCTGCCCTCCAATTTCTACGGCAGACAGCTTGTAAACGCCGCCGAATACCGGCTGGGACGAAGAAGTGACCAGCCGTTCGCCGACACCGAAGCTGTCTACCTTGGCGCCTTGCAGCAGCATATCCCGAATAAGATATTCGTCCAGCGAGTTTGAAGCACAGATTTTGCAATCCGGGAAGCCGGCATCGTCAAGCATTTTCCGTGCCTTTTTGGAAAGATACGTGATGTCTCCGCTGTCGATCCGAATCCCGGCCGGGCGGTAGCCCATTGGCAAAAGCACCTCTTTAAAGGTACGGATGGCGTTGGGAACGCCGGATTTCAACGCGTTGTACGTGTCAACTAACAGTACACAGTTGTCAGGGTATTGTGCCGCGTATGCTTCAAACGCATCCAGCTCGTGATCAAACAGCTGGATCCAGCTGTGCGCCATGGTTCCAAGCGCCGGCACGCCGAATTCACGGTCGGTAATGGTGCATGCGGTGCCGACACATCCGGCGATATAGGCGGCCCGAGCGCCGTAAATTGCACCCGAGCTGCCTTGCGCGCGGCGGGAGCCAAACTCCATTACGGCGCGTCCGTCCGCAGCACGAACGATCCGGTTGGCTTTGGTTGCAATCAGGCTCTGGTGATTAATCAGCAGAAGGATCATGGTCTCCACCAACTGAGCCTGAATCACTGGCCCAAAGACCGTTACGATCGGCTCCCCGGGGAAAATGGGGGTGCCCTCCGGAACAGCCCAAACGTCGCATGCAAATTCAAAATGAAGCAAATAGTCAAGGAACTTTTCGCTGAAAATCTTTTTGGTGCGCAGGTAATCAATGTCTTCCTGTGTAAATTTTAGTTCTTTCAGGTAGTCGATCAGCTGTTCCACGCCGGCCATAATCGCAAAACCGCCGTTGTCCGGAATATTGCGGAAAAACATATCAAAGCATGCGTTCTTTTTCTGCATTCCGTTTTCCAGATATCCATTCGCCATACAGAGCTCATAATAGTCTGTCAGCATTGAAAGATTTTTCATCATCATTATGGTCACCTTTTCCTTCGTCCTGGCTTGCCCGACAAGTGGCAAAAAACAGGTTGCTTTGCCGGTAAGCCTGTCTTTTTGCAGCCATATTATTATATATGATTTCATTTGGATTATCAATACAAATAGCATAAATTGGAAAGTAAATGTAAATTAATACACTGTCAGCCCAAAAAGCGCCCCGAAAATTTCGACATAAGCCAAAATTTTCGGGGCGCAGGTTTCTTTAAAGGACTTACTTCATCGAATCCTCATAGGATTTGATCATCTTTTTGACCATCTGGCCGCCGATGGAACCGGCCTGCTTGGAGGTCAGGTCGCCATTGTATCCCTGCTTCAGGTTTACGCCGACTTCGCTTGCGGCCTCCATCTTGAACTTGTTCATTGCATCGCGAGCTTCCGGAACAACAATTTTGTTACCACTGTTAGCCATAATTCAAATACACTCCTTAACGATTTTGTGTTGATTGTTTTTCTGTTTGCGTTTGCAGTAGTATTGTGTCTCTGCAAAAAACAAATATTAGCGTTAATTTCTGGCGTAAAATTTGCTGTTTTTTTCATCTGCCGTTTTAGAATTTATTTTTCTTTTCATTTATAAAACAGTATGGTAAAATAACAGCCAAGGCAGGAATCAAGCTTGTCCAATAAAGGAGTGTCGTTATGTCTCAACCGCGTTCTTCCGGTCAAAAAAACACAAAGCAACACCAGAACTCCGGTCAGGCAAAAATATGGAGCGCCGCATTTCTGGCGGTTGTGATGATCGCTTTCGCGGTGCGCCTGTTTGGCGGGCCGGATCTGTTTGCCTGGCTGGCCGGTGAAACTTCTTCCGAAATCGCCTCTTCCGCGGTGGCTTCCGAGAGAGAAAACAATTCCGGCATACCAAAAGCATCCTCCCAATCGGCAGCTGTGTCCGGTCAAAATATGAAAGTACATTTTCTGGATGTTGGGCAGGCGGATTGTGTTGTCGTTCAGCTTCCGAATGATCAGACGATGGTGATTGACGCCGGAA
>JAHZES010000102.1:7204-7564 GCA_019421725.1 Clostridiales bacterium
TTCAGTATTTGCAGAATCTTGGAATATCTTCTATTGATTATCTGGTCGGCACACATCCTCACGAGGATCATATCGGCGGAATGGATAATCTGATTCGTGCCTTTCGTATCAAAGCGTTTTACATGCCGAAGGTTTCGGAAAAACTGACGCCGACCACCGCGACCTATAATGATGTTCTGACAGCGGCGGAAGATAAAAAATTGAAAATCAAATCGGCCAAGGCGGGGGTCACGCTGTTTGAGGATGCCTCGATCGGTTTAAAGGCAGAAATACTTTCGCCGAATGCTTCATTGGAATATTCCGATCTGAATAATTATTCCGCAGTGATTCGGCTGACATACGGCAGCAGAAGCTTTTTAT
>JAHZES010000103.1 GCA_019421725.1 Clostridiales bacterium
CTTTGTATCTGAAAAAAAGGACAGCGCGTTATCCGGGTGGAAATCGGCCAACGATTCACAAGCAGATACCACCTGATCAAGAACCGTCATTTTACCGATCATGCTCACGGCACACACTTTGACAACGGACATTGTGTATCATTCCTTTCCGCCCCGAGAATCTGGGCAAGTACTTGCTACTGTACCAGCATTTTTCGGATTCTGTCCGGTTCCAAACCGTACCGGATTCCCTCCACAATGGTGATCAGGTTGGTAACCTCCATTGCGCACAGCGGGCGTAGCGGAGCTGCAAAAGCGCATGCTCCAGCGAAATATTCTGTTCTTCCTGCGCAGCCAGTCCCTTGGCGTATACGGTTCCTGTCAATTGCTGCAGGACACCGTCCGCCGTTTCAGCCTGCAGCATCTGCGTCAGGCGCTTTGGCGCCAGATGAAACGAAAACGGAAGAATCAAAGAACGGATGTAATCCGGGCTGGCATGGTAAAACTCTTTCATACGCAAAATCCGGGTGATATTCAGTACATCGATCAGTCCGCCGAACAGCTCGTGCAGGTCCCTGCGCGCCGCGCGCGGCGCGCGCTTATCGATGACCTCAAAGACATCACTGTAAAGCCTGCTGTAAAGAGCATGCTCAATCGCCGCAAAATCGGGATTTTCGCCCGGCTCCGGGCGAAACGGCGTCAGCAGCCTCCGGTAAGGCGTGCCCTCCATCGCTTTAAGAAATTCGTCAAAATTGTTTGCCCGCGCCACCTTCTGTACGTCAAAGCGCAGATGCGTACCAAAAAAATTCGGCAGCGTCAGTAAATATTCGCGGTTGCGTTCTGCGGAAAGAAGCCGAAGACTGTGCAGGATCTGTTCGATCTCTCCCTTTTCTATTATGTAGGAGGAAAGCTGTTCTCCAACCGAAAGCTCGTACCGGCACAGGGCGGCATAATCGTCAAATACCCGCCGGTGAAGAAGCGCCTCCAGATAGCCGCGATGAACATAAAGCTCGTTTACATTTACCAGCTCCGGCGCGTAACGCGTATTTTTTTTCAAATACCCGGCGGCTTCGCCTACGCTGCGGCATTTGAGCAGCGCCGCATAGTCGGCGGCCGTCAATCTGCTGCCGTACATGGCGCGCGCCTTGGCAAGGATCACATTAGACGACATGGCGGACATCATCGCGAAAAATCACCCCTTTTCCACCGAAAAAGCCTCTCAGCTCAGCGTGCGTTTAAAGAGCTGTGCGACCCACTCTTCACGGTGAGCGGCAAACTGTTCGTCCAGTTTTTGCGCCTGCCGGCTGTATCTTTGCTGAATCCGATCCCAGTCGCGGTTGGCTGCGTCCTGTTCGGCTTCGTTATTCTGTTCCACCTGCGCGCGCGCCTGCGCCAGATATTCATCGCGCAGCTTTTGCTTTTTCTTTTCAATTGCAGCGGCGGAATTCAGCTTTGCGCTCTGAGCCTGCTCCGTCATCCGGCGCGCCTGCCGATCCATTTCTATAATTCGTTTGATCATATCTTCCATTTCTATGACCATCCCTTTCGTCGCATCAGGAAAATAATAGTAATTTCCCGCAAGCCATCCTGGCCGCTCCCCTTCGCATTGCATATATTATATCGTCAGGTTTTCACAAATACAAGAGACAAAATTGACATCTGAAACAAGCTGCGACGCTTAATACTGTGAAATATCTCTATTTTTTTGTTATTATTCAAACAAGCAGTTCCGCTAAGAGTAAATATTTTCTTTTATCACCCTCTTTTTCTCTTACATTTCCTTTTTTCAGGTGATCCGCTGTTTAAAAAAATTTGCGCCGCGTCCGGACTACGGACACGGCGCAAAAGGGAATCTGCAAAAGAGAAAAAACTACACGCCTGCAAAAAAGCGAATCAGCACGGGCACTGCCGCGGAGCACAGAACCCCGTTAAAAACCGCCATGACCACTACTTCCTCATTGGTATACTTCATCAGGATCGCCAGTGTCGTGTCTTCGCTTGTGGCCGCCGCCGGGGCAATTGCGGTATAACCGTTGAAATGCTTTGCAACAAACGGCACCAGGCAAAAGGTGAGTATCTCGCGCATCAGATTGCTCAGGAATGCAATGGTACCAAGCTGCGGCGTGAAAAGCTCCCCCACCAGCACGCCGGAAAGGCTGTACCATCCCAACCCCGCTGCAACGGCCATTCCACCTGCGGCAGGGACATTCAGCAGAACAGCGGCAATCGCTCCCCCAGCTATCGACGCCAGAATGATCCCTGACGGAATGATCAGAATTTTAACGTGGTACGAGCGAAGACTGCGAAAGACCGACCGATTGAGCCCTACGCTGATCCCCACCGAAAACATCAACACATACAGCACCAGCCCCGAATGCTCCGTTAAAAAGACAGCGGCGTCATCCGCAACGCCCAGCGCGCCGAACGCAACGCCCGACACCAGACAAAGAACCGCAAATAAAATCATCATAAATCTACAAACCTCTTCCCAATTCGCTCAGCCTGCCGTTACTTCCTTTTTTCCAAAAAAACGCGGCTGAGCGCATAGACTACTAAAATAGAAAGAACAATGGGAATTACTGCAAAGACAAGGCTTTGCCACCCCAACGAAAATAAATCGTTAAAAAAATTTTCTTTTCGTCCGAGCGAAACACCCATACAAAAAATCAAAAAGCCCGTACATATCAGCTGCAGCCAGCTATTTAGCCTGGCATACCTCGCAGGAAACCATTTCAGACCGATCAGCGCACCGACCGCCATTAAAATCAGAATCAGCATAGAGTCCTTCCTTTCGGGAAAAATCAAACTATCTGTTCACAGCACAGTTTCTGAATATCTTATCACACTTCTGCCGGCTTTGCCACTCCGACAAGAAAATTGATCGAAAAACAGAAATTCTCCCTTACAGAATATGCGCTGCGGAAAAAACTGCCTGCAAAAAATTTGATAATCTGATGCAAAAAAACGCAAAATGCTGTATAATAAAAATATCGCTTTTGTGATTTTTATTTTGAAAGGACCCCGTCGGATGAAAACTCTGATTGTCTATTATTCGCTGACCGGCAAAACGGAACGGCTCGTCCGCTTTCTGCGGGAAGCCGACGGTACGGAACGGCTGAAGCTTCGGCAGACGCACGACTACTCTTTGCCGGGCGCTTATCTGTTTGGAGCCGCCCGTGCCCGCAGCGGAAAGGGCGCTCAGCTCCGGCCGGTCGATTTGGATATTTCCGAATTCGACCGCATTGTTCTGGCCGGACCTGTTTGGGCCGGCGCTCCTGCACCGGCTTTGACCGGCTTTCTGCGTTCCTATGACCTTACCGGCCGCGAAGTTCACGGACTTCTGGTTTACTCCGCAAACGCACGGGACGCTTCGGTGAGGTTCCGCAGCGAAACAGAACGCTCCGGAGCGGTTTGCGCTTCTATCACCACTTTTAGGGTTTCTCCCCGTGCGCTTTTGCGGCTGGAGAAAGACAAAAGTGAACTGTATCTGGATCCGGAAGGAGGAATTTCGCTGCGCAGCTCTTCCGGAACGGAATAAATTCCGAAACTTTTTATATTCGCCAACTTGCAGGGCAGCAGCCCTTTCACATAGATAAGGAAAGATGAAAATGAACCGCATAAAAAACAGCGTCCGCCCGTTTCCGCCGTATTCCCCCACAGAAACATATACGCCGCAGCGGCGCTGCGGCAGCGAAGCCAGATGGCTTGCCTGGCCGGTCCTTCTTGGCGCCGCCGTTCTTCTTGGCAGCGTATTGTTCGGTTTTTTGATGCGCGACGGCCGCATTCTTCTTCCGCCCGATTCTGTCATTCAGCCCGGCAGCAGGCAAAACCCGGTCAGTTCCGGCGGAAAATGTACCATTGAAAGCCTTGAAAAGGACACGAACGGCTCTTACTTCCGATGCCGGAGCATCTGGGCTCTGCAAAAGGTTCTGCGCGGAAAAGAAGCTTATGATTACCTTTCCGGACAAATTGGAAACCTGTCTGCTCCTGAGGATGGAGCGGAATATCTGGTTCTGCAGTTTTCCGTTACACTGCTGAGCGCTTCCGGCCGAACCGACGTCCGGTTTTCCACACGTTATTTTGATGCAGTGGGCTCCGACGGCAGCAAAATTACGCAATGGGTCACCCAACTGCCAGAAAACCTGCCCTTTGTCGCCGTGGATCAATCGGTAGACGGCATTTTGGCGCTCCAGGTCAAAAAGGGGGACGTACCTCTTCTCTTTTATCAGGCCGCCAAAGACAAATATTATTACTTTCGGGCAGAATAACAAAATATTTCTCCCTCTCTTCCGGAACAAAAGCTAGGGGACAAAGCCCCAAGCCGGTATATTCTTCTGCGCACGCGGAATGCTACTGCCGGGGAGTTCCCCCCGGAAGGAGGCATCCGTATGAAAGATCATTCTCTGCCGCCCGATTGGTGGACAGAAAACTACAACCCTCTGGCGGCACTTGGCATTTACCGCATTTTTGACGACGACTTGATTCCCGACAACGGAGCAGAACCCGATCAGGAGGCCGATCCCTTTGCCGAGGAGGCGGATCCGCGGTTCCGCTGAAAATATTTTTAAATTATTTTCATTTTTCTCACAATTTCGTTGCTACTTCTGCATAGAATGAAGAATGCATTCTAAAGGAAAGGAGCGCGGGACAATGTTGTTTGACATTTTTTCTGTCGACGTCAAAGAATCTTCCAAGCACAAGGACGAAAAACAGCTACCGGTTCCACAGGGCGATCTGGACGATTTTATTTTTGTGGATCAGGAAAATCACTGCAGCGAACGCTGAAGTGTTTGTGATAAAGCTTTGCGGAATTGGGATAACGGCTATTGAACGGAATTTTCCCTGACGAAGAAAGGACAGACGATCTTTATCGCCTGTCCTTTTTGCGTGTCATTGAAATTCCGTTTTACTTTATCGCGCGAATCATAACCGTGTGGTTGTCGCCCGGTAGAAAGCCCAGCGGCTCAACGACGGAAAATCCGGCGCGTTTGATCGCCTGCACCTCATGCTCTACCGTCAACGGCGTATCGAAATGCACGAAGACGCCGGGCTCCACCCCGTCGCGCCTGCGTCTGCGGTCGCACTCTGAAAAAACCATATCTTCGATCTCCTGCGAAGCGGCAATATAATCACATTCCAAATATACACCGCCGGGCATCAGCGAACGGAACAGCTTTCGGAAAATCCCCTCCTTCTTTTCCGCTGTAAAATGATGCAGTGTTTCGACCGAAACGGCGGCATCGAATCGATTACGGCCAAAGTCGTACAGAAAATAATCTCCCTGAATCAATGTCAGCGATTTATGAGGATGTTTTTGTCGCAATACGGCGAGCATTTCAGCGGAAAGATCAATTCCGGTAACCTGTAGCTCAGGTATTTTTTTATAAATGCTGTCAAGCTCCAGCCCCGTACCGCATCCGATATCCAGAAGGGTCCGGGTCAACGGAGGAATCAGACCGGCAAGCCATTCATAATGCCTTTTCCATGGCGACATATGCTCTTCATAGCTTCCGATACGTCTGTCAAAAAAGGCTCCCATCGTTTCGAGCGGCTCGCCCTCCGTTTCTTCCAGCCATTGCTTTAAATCAAGATATTCCTGCTGTATGCTCACGATTTTTGTCTCCTCTTTTTCTTTTTGCTTCTTTAACACAATGCGCAGCGCGTTACGGCCGTTTCAAAGTTTACGGGTCGGCGATACGGCAGAGAGTCACCATTTTTCTGTCCTGCCGCTTTTTCGGAGGCTGCGGCTTATTTTTGCCACATTTTTATGCCATTGCTGCTTTTCCCGCAAATATCCCGTTTTATCCTCGGAATATTTCGCTTCATTTTTAAGCCTGCAATAGCTTTCCCAACGTTCCGCAGACAGCTCTCCGCGTTCGATGGCGGCCTTTACCGCGCACCCCGGCTCACTTTGATGGCGGCAATCGGAAAACCGGCATTGTCCGAAAAATTTCTCTACATCGGCAAAGCTGTGACCGATTCCATCGGTCACGTCCCACATGCCAAGCTCCCGCATGCCGGGCGTATCGATCACCATTACACCACTCGGCAGCATCAGCAGCTGACGGCGCGTCGTCGTGTGACGGCCACGGCTGTCGTCTTCGCGGATCGCACCGGTATCCATCACGTTTCCTCCCGCAAGCGCGTTGACGAGACTGGATTTTCCCACACCAGATGAACCAAGAAAAACTACCGTTCCGCGCGGCTTCAGGCGTTCCGCCAAATCGGAAAGGCCCTGCCCTGTTCTGACGCTGACCGCAAACACCTCCGCTCCAATTGCGGCCTTCTCCGCTGCGCGCAGCTGCTCCGTATAATCCTGCACCAGGTCCGCCTTGGTAAGCACAACGGCCGGAACCGCGCCGGACTGCCAGGCCAACGTCAAATACCGTTCCAGCCGATGAACGTTAAAATCACGGTTCAACGACTGCATAATAAAAACCGTATCAAAGTTCGCCGCAACCGCCTGCTCCCCGTGGCCCGAGGACGAAGGATCCAACCGGGAAAAATAAGTTTTTCTTGGCAGCGTTTTCAAAATGCGGCTTTCGCCGGCAGGCTGCCAGTCCAGCAGTACAAAATCTCCCGCTGTCGGGAACACTTCTCCGCCAACGGTGTACTCTGTTGTTTTCAGCCCTGCCAGCCCGCTACCCTGTTCACATACAAACTGAAACAGGTCACGCGAAACCGCGGTGATCCTTGCGGGAATTCCGTCTGCGTTTTCCGGCATCATAGCCGGATCCCATCCATAATCCAAAAAATTCAATGTTTTGCGCCTCCATAACATCGGTTTGTTTTTGTTCCTGTTTTTGAAAAATTCTCATATAAAACACTCTCCCTTCTCCGGCTTTTCTGAAAAACGGACGCAAAAAAACGCGGAAACGAGCTCCCGGTAAAGAGCTGTTTCCGCGGGGATCTTTCACGCGGCGCGTTTTGCTCCAAAAAGGCAACAAAAAAGAGCACGCCACCGTGCCCTGTTCAAAAACAGTATTCACGAAAGGTCGTTTTAGACGCAACAAAGCAAAAGCGTCGTTTCGCTTTCCTTTGCCGTGCAATATCCGGTTTTCAGGCAAAAGCCACCTCAAAAATCACCGACATCAAAAACGCTCCTTTCAAAACAGAATCGTCATGCAATCTTCAAAACAGCATTCCTCAACAAACGGGAAAACCATTTTGAAGCAGACAACATATTTAGATTACTCGCTTTTTTCACGCCTGTCAAGCCTTAGCTGCGAATTCACAAGTTTTATGGGCATACGGGATAAAAATGTATCAAGATGCTCATTCTTTTGTTTTCCGTTTTTTTCTCTGAAAAGCTCTTTTCGTTCATCTCTGTTTATGGTAAAATAAAGTCATTATAAATAGACGGTAGACGGTCGAAT
>JAHZES010000104.1:0-2688 GCA_019421725.1 Clostridiales bacterium
AAAAAATGCCGGAGGTTTGCGCGCTGTTGGTGGAAGGAAGATCCGCCGAAGCCATGAACCGGTTTAATTCCTGAATTTTTCGTTATGCGCCGGTGTGCCGTTCGTTTTTCATCCGGGGCCGGAACAGCCGCATTTTGGGCAGTCCGGGACCGATTGCGCAGACGAGTGCAAAAGTTTTTTTCCGCGGAGCATGCCGACGATCATGCAGTCGGAGGAACCCCGGATGCCGGGCGGGAAAATCCGGCTGACCGGGGATTTGAATTATTCAGAGCGGCTGGTATGCCGTGCTGCGGCAATATCTGCAGAGCAGAGAGGAGTAAAGCCATTGAAGCTGTTGACGAACGCCATGCGGCGAAATCCCGAATACAAAGCGATCTCCGAGGCATTCGCCGCCGGGAGACTGCCGGCTTGCGTAACCGGCGTTGCAACGGTCCACAAAGCGCATTTGATCACTTCGCTGTGCGAGGAGCATGAAAGAAAAGCGTTTATTGTGGTAGGCGACGAGGCGGAAGGGCAGCGGATCCATGACGATCTGACGATGATGGGAATGCGCTGCGTCGTTTATCCGTACCGGGAGCTTTCCCTGCGCGATGTGGAAAGCAGCAGCCGTGAATACGAACATCAAAGGCTCGGTGCGTTGTCGCAGATTTTGAACCGGACGGTCGATGCGGTCATCTGCTGCGTTGATGCGGCGCTGGAGCTGACCATTCCGCCGGAGGAGCTGAAAAACCGCACCGTGTCGGTTCGTGCGGGGGAACAAATTTCCATGCAGGCGCTGGAGCGCGCGCTGCTTTCCGCCGGCTACGAACGCGCGGACCAGGTGGAGAGCGCAGGACAGTTTTCGCACCGCGGCGGTATTCTGGACTTCTTCGCGCCGGGCGCATCCGCGCCGGTTCGAACCGAGTTTTGGGGCGATGAAATCGATACCGTCAGCTTTTTTGATCCGGAAACGCAGCGCCGGACCGATCCGGCAGAAACCGTTACGCTGGCGCCTTCGTGCGAGGCGGTGATTGACCGGCCGGAGGAGCTGGCGGCGCAAATTGAAAAGCTTTCGTCCTCGCTGCGCGGAAAAGCTGCCGAAGCGGCGCGAAAAGTGCTACAGGCGGAGGCTCAAAAGCTGCGTGACGGAAGAACGCCCGGTTCGGCAGATAAGTTTCTGCCGCTGCTTTACGGCGGAAAAACAGCCAGTCTGTTGGATTATATTGACGAGGAGTTTTCGGTATTTCTTTCAGAGGAAGCGCGTGTGCGTGAGCGGGCGCGTTCGGCGGCGTGGCAGTTTGGCGAGGATGTGAAAGGCCTCATGGAGGAGGGTGTTCTTTGCCGGGGACTGGATACCTATGCGCGCGACTGGACGGATGCGCTGCGCTTTTTCGGAGAACGCGGCGCGGTGTATCTGGAAGCGTTTCCGCGCGGTGGGTTTGAGACCGGCGTGCGCACGCTGGTCAACATGACCGCCCGTTCCGTTTCCGTTTGGGGCGGCGGGGTAAAGCAGCTTTGCGAGGATATTGCGCCGGCGATTGAAAAAAATTGGTGTGTCGTTGTGTTGGCGGGAACCGAAAAGGCGGCTCAAAGCCTTGCGGATGACCTGAAAAAGGAAGAACTGCCTGCGCAGTTTGACAAAGACCCGCCGCAACCGCTGCCAGGAACGGTGCTTGTTCTGGAAGGCGGTCTTTCAGGCGGAATGGAGTACCCGGCAGCCGGCGTACTGGTGATTACCCACGGGACAGTGGCGCAGCGCCGCGCCAAACGCCGAAAAATCAAACAGGGGCAGGATATTCAAAGCCTTTCAGAGCTTTCTCCCGGCGATTATGTCGTTCATTCCGTACATGGGATCGGTGTGTTCGAGGGAATTCACAAAATTGAAATGCAGGGCATTACAAAGGATTATATCAAGATCCGATATGCCAAGCAGGATACGCTTTATGTTCCGGTGACGCAGCTTGACCTGGTGGCAAAATATATCGGCTCCAGCGAAGAGGCACAGCTTAAGCTTAACCGGTTGGGCGGGACCGAATGACAAAAGGCCAAAACGCGCGTTTGGGCAGCGGTTAAGGATATTGCAAAGGAGCTTATTGCGCTTTACGCCAAACGGATGCAGGCGCCCGGTCATGCGTTCCCGCCGCATACTGACTGGCAGAAGGATTTTGAAGCGCATTTTGAATATACCGAAACAGAAGACCAGATACGCTGCATCGATGAGATCAAGGCGGATATGATGCGGACGGCGCCGATGGATCGGCTGCTCTGCGGCGATGTCGGCTTTGGAAAGACCGAGGTTGCGCTGCGTGCGGCCTTTAAGTGCATTGCGGATTCCAAGCAATGCGCACTGCTGGTGCCGACGACGATCCTTGCCTGGCAGCATTATCAGACTGTACTGCGCCGAATGGAAGGCTTCCCGATTCGGGTGGGACTGCTTTCGCGTTTCCGTACGCCAAAGCAGCAGGAAAAGACCATTGAACAGCTGCGGCGCGGCGAGATCGATATGGTCGTCGGTACGCACCGGCTGGTGCAGAAGGACGTACAGTTTCGGGATCTCGGTCTTGTTATCATCGACGAAGAGCAGCGGTTCGGCGTGGCGCAAAAGGAAAAGCTGAAAGAGCAGTGCAGTAATGTGGATGTGCTGACGCTTTCGGCAACGCCGATCCCGCGCACGCTGAATATGGCCATGAGCGGCATTCGCGACATGTC
>JAHZES010000104.1:2698-5624 GCA_019421725.1 Clostridiales bacterium
TCGCTCACGGCAAGATGGATGAAGAAACGCTTTCCGAGGTGTGGCGTAGGCTGCTCGAACAGGAAATCGATGTTCTTGTCTGCACGACCATTATCGAAACGGGGATCGATGTGCCGAACGTAAATACGCTGATTATTGAAAACGCCGACCGGATGGGACTTTCCCAATTGCATCAGCTGCGCGGCCGCGTAGGGAGGTCCTCGCGGAGAGCGTATGCTTATCTGACGTTTACGCGCGGCAAGGTTTTGTCTGAAATTTCCACCAAACGCCTTGAAGCGATCAGGGAATTTACGGAGTTCGGTTCGGGATTTCGCATCGCAATGCGTGACCTTGAGATCCGCGGGGCGGGCAATGTGCTCGGTGCACAGCAGCACGGCCACATGGAAGCGGTCGGCTATGATATGTATCTCAAGCTGCTGGGCGAGGCGATCGCGATCGAAAAGGGAGAAACGCCGGATTACAATGTGGATAACGAATGTCTTGTGGACATTCAGGTGCAGGCGCATATTCCGGAAAGCTATATCCCGAATTTAAATCAGCGTCTGGATATTTATCGCCGCATTGCCGACATCCGCGGCGAAGAGGATGCCGATGACGTGGTGGATGAAATGATCGACCGTTACGGCGATCCGCCCGCCTCCGTTACCGGGCTTGTGGATGTGGCGCTGCTGCGAAACACCGCCCGTTCACTCGGTATTTATGAGATCCGCCAGAACGCCGGAAACCTGCTGATCTATCAGAATCAGATCGATAAAGCGGCCATCGCGCGGCTGGTGGCGGCCATGCGTGGCCGGGTGCTGCTCAGCGCCGGCGCAAAGCCCTACCTTTCCGTTAAAATGCAGCAGCCGGTGCTTACGGAGCTGAAGACGGTTCTCGGAATTCTGAGGGAAAATCAAAAATAATCGGGCAAATCTTTAGGCAAAATAAAAGAATCGGTAGACAAATCGGAAATTTCATTGTATAATTCTTTCATGTGCTCCCTGAGAACAGGAGAAAATCCGCGGCCGTCGTGCGGCGGTTTACAGTGAAAGGAATGGTTAAACAACATGAAGCTTATGAAAAAAATTGCGGCGGCGGCGCTGGCAGTGCTGGTAGCATTTTCGGCAGCGGCGTGCTCTAATGTCGGTTCCTGGATCGTGAAAACGGATTCCAGAGAAATTCCGGTTGGCGTTTATATTGCGTATTTGCAGTCGGCTTATGCCAATGCGCGCTATATGACAGAGGACGTGACCGCATCGCCGATCGGCCAGACGGTTACGGTGGACGACGAGAAAATCGATGCGGAAACATGGATCAAGAATCAGGCGCTGGACGCCTCTAAAAAGCTGCTTACGGTGTTGGATCTTTGCGACGCTGCAAAAATCACGCTGACCGACGAGGAGCAGAACGCGATCAATGAATCCGTAAATACCGCGTGGGATTCGAATAGCTCCAGCTATGAAAAAATTGGGATCGCGAAAGCCTCGCTGAAGGAGCTGTATCAGTTTTCCAAGCTTTCCGAAAAGCACTTTGACTCTATTTACGGTGCGAACGGAACCAGTGCAGTGAGCGACAATGATGTAAAGGATTATTTTACCAAAAACTATTCCAGCATCAAATATTTCTCGGTCAGCCTGAAAGATAGCTCCGGCAATACGCTGGGTACCGAGGATCAGCAGAAAATTGAAGCTGAGCTCAACGGCGTTAAGGACAGCTACGAAAAGGGCGACAAAGCGTTTTCCGAAATCGTTGACGAATATAATGCCAAGCACAGCAGCGCAAAGGTCAATATGTCGGAGAAGATTACGGTGCTCAGCAAGAGCTATGCCGAAGATTTTTACAAAAACCTGACAAGCGTCAAGGCTGGTAAAGCGGCGGTATTTACTTATGGCAACTATATGTATGTAGTGGCCATGTATGATATTGAAAAAGAAACCGATTATCTCAAAAACAATGCCTCTTCCATCCGTCATGCAATCAAGGATACGGAGTACACGGATTTGATCGAGAAGGAAACGGGCAGCCGTACCTTTACGGTGAACGAGGCAGCCCAGAACAAGTATTCCCCCAGCTGGATGGAGAAAAGCGCCGGCTGAACCGGGAAAGGTTCTGTGCACTGAAAAAAAGAACGAAAGGCTCTTACGGCACATCGGTCGCAGGAGCCTTCTCTTTTCAGAAAGGAAGAGTGAAGGATATGCCGTTTTCGAGAAAAACGGTTTGGATGGTTTCTGTGTTCGGATGTACGGCATTATTGCTTTTTTTCTTTTTTGATCTGCCGATTGCACAATTGGTTTACCGGCCGGGGACATGGTTCGGCGCATTTTTCCGTGTTGCTGCGCCAATGGCGCCGCCGATATGCGGACTGCTTTTTTTCGGCTGCCTTGCGCGCTCCGAGGAACAGACAGCCGGGTGGCGTCTGTTCGGCTGTTTTGCTGCGCTGCTGCTTGCCGCGGCGGGCGGATATCTTTTCTTTTACTATCTTGACTGGTTTCATCCTTTGGCGGTGGCGGCGCTGGCACTGCTGCTGTTTGCTGGCTCGCTGCTGTCTGGCGGTATGTTGCATCCGGAGCCACGGGCTCTCCGCCGCGCGGCGGTAACGGCAGCTGTAACGATCACGGCGGTATTCCTTGCGGTGGAGCTGCTGAAAAACATCTGGGGGCGGCCGCGCTTTTACGCAATGACGGAACCGGAGGCGGAGTTTGTTCGTTGGCTTTTTCCGCAAGGAAGGCCGGTGTCCGACGCCTTTAAATCATTTCCCAGCGGACACACGGCAAACGGCAGCATGGTTTTGCTCTTGCTGCTTCTGCCGTCGGTCTTTCCGGGCGCTGCGCGTTATAAAACCGTGTTGGAGGTATTTGTCTGCTGTTGGGCTGTGCTCACGGCCTTTTCCAGAATGGTAGAGGGAATGCATTTTGCGTCTGATGTGACTGCGGGATTTTTAGTAGCG
>JAHZES010000104.1:5634-6048 GCA_019421725.1 Clostridiales bacterium
TTTGCGGGATAAGCGGCGCCGTGTTCGCCCGCGGCACAAAACCGGCGGCACCCGAACACAGAGCTTGAATGGAAAGGATGTTGCGTCAATGCGCCAGTACAGAGCAGAATTGACTACCATGTGTATGGTGGAGGACCCGGCGACGGGAAAATTGTTGGTTCAAAACCGGAGGCTGAGATGGAAGGGAATTGCGTTTCCGGGCGGCCATGTTGAACCGGGAGAACCCGTTACAAAGGCCGCCGCCCGGGAGGTGCTTGAGGAAACCGGGCTGACCGTTTCCAACCTCCGCCTTTGCGGATGCACAAGCTGGTGGGATGAGGATTTTTGTTATCTGGTCTTTCTTTACCGAACCAGCAGCTTTTCCGGCGAGCTTTTGAAAGAAAACGAGGAAGGCGAAAATTTTTGGGCGGCCAA
>JAHZES010000104.1:6093-7300 GCA_019421725.1 Clostridiales bacterium
GAAGCTTGCACCGGGTTTTGATCGAACGCTCGATGTATTTCAGAATGACGCGATCAATGAGGAATTCCTGCGTCGGGATTCCGAAACGGACCAAACTACGCATGAATTTTACTGATACAAGCCCGCCGGGACTTCCTTTTCAGAAGGAACCCCGGCGGGCTTTTTCGGACGGTGTTATGTGTTAAGAGAGTCAAGAAAACGTTCAAAGGCACGGCGGCCGTCCGGGGTTCGGGCAAATACACCGCACTGCTCCAGAATGGCGCAGTAAACGCGGCCGACCTCCTGCTGCAGAATTTCATCAGCCGTTTCGGCGGAAAATTCGGGGTGACGGGCTAAAATTTCCTGCATCCAGCTCGCGTGTTTGGAAAGCGTTTTATCCGATTGCAGGTCGCTGCCGGAAAGCACCGCATCGCGAAGCACCGCAAGCTCGGTTTTCAGCCTGGCCGGCAGCACCGCAAGCCCCATGACCTCGATCAGACCGATGTTTTCCTTTTTAATGTGGTGGAATTCTTCATGCGGATGATAAAGACCGAGAGGGTGTTCCGGCGTGGTCAAATTGTTGCGCAGAACAAGGTCAAGCTCATAATCGGCCCCGTTTTTGCGTGCGATCGGCGTGATGGTGTTGTGCGCAGTGCCGCCGGTTGATGCAAAAATGATGGCGCTTTCGTCTGTATAGGAGCGCCAGGATGCAAGGATTTTTTCTGCCAGAGCAGCCACGCGCGTTTCGTCGGGAGAATCCAGACGGAGAACGCTCATTGGCCAACGAACGATTCCGGCGCGCACATCCTCAAACCCACGGACGGAAAACGGCTGTTCTACCGGCGCTTTTGCCATCGCAAAGGAATAGCGTCCGCCTTGAAAGTGGTCGTGAGTCAGAATGGAACCGCCGACGATTGGCAGATCGGCGTTGGAACCGACAAAATAATGAGGAAATTGACGCACAAAGCTGAAAAGCTTTCGGAAGGTATCGCCGTCAATTTTCATCGGCGTGTGGCAGCGGTTGAATACAATACAGTGTTCTTTGTAATAAACATAGGGGGAATACTGCAAAAACCACGGAGAGCCGTTGACGGTTACGGGGATCAGCCGGTGATTTTGACGCGCGGGAGCGTCAAGCCGTCCTGCATAGCCTTCGTTTTCGCGGCAGAGGGCGCACTTGGGGTAAGAGAAGGCTCCTGCGGAAAGGGCGGCGGCAATGGCTTTCGGG
>JAHZES010000105.1:0-2800 GCA_019421725.1 Clostridiales bacterium
AAAGCTCCTCCTTTTCTGTGGGTACGTCAGCTTCACTCTTCCGGAAGCTGCCGCTGCAGCAGAATCTGCTCTGCGCAGCGGATACCATCCGCCGCCGCGGAAATAATACCGCCTGCGTAACCTGCACCCTCGCCGCATGGGTAAAGCCCCTGAACGGAAACCGATTGCAGGGACTCTCCGCGAAGGATCCGCACCGGAGATGAGCTGCGCGTTTCCACTCCGGTAAGCACGGCTTCTGCCGAAGCGAAACCGTGCAGCCGACTGTCCATCATACGGATCCCTTCCCGCATAGCGGCGCAGACAGATTCCGGCAAACATGCCGTCAGATCAGCCGGGGTAACCCCGCGGGAATAGGACGGGCGAACGGCGCCGAATCCGACGGAAGCGCGTCCGGCAAGAAAATCTCCGACTGTCTGTGCCGGCGCCCGGTAATCCCCTCCTCCCGCCGAAAATGCCGCTGCCTCCAGCCTGCGCTGAAATTCCATCCCGGCCAACGGCGCGTCGGAACCGAAATCCCCGGTTCCGACCCCGACCAGCAATGCCGCATTGGCGTTCTCCCGGTCGCGCGCCCAACAGCTCATACCGTTGGTCACAACACGGCCGGTCTCTGACGCAGCAGCCACCACCTCGCCGCCGGGACACATACAGAACGTATAAACTCCACGGCCGGACGCCGTGTGCACCGCAAGCCTGTAATCTGCGGCGCCGAGCGCAGAATGACCGGCAAACTTACCGTATTGAGCCCGGTCGATCATCGTTTGGCTGTGCTCGATGCGCGCGCCGACCGAAAACGGCTTCTGTTCCATAAAGATCCCGGCCTGCAGCAGCATCTCGAAGGTATCCCTTGCGCTATGACCGATCGCAAAAACGACACAATCCGCTTCCAAATCGTATGCGGACGCATTTTCCGGCTGCACCATCAGACCGTGCAGTCTGCCGCCTTCTGCAGAAATACCGTCCACGCGGTGAGAAAAACGGAATTCTCCGCCCAGCGCTTCGATTTTTTTCCGCAGCGCAGGAATAACCAGGTGCAAACGGTCTGTCCCAACGTGCGGGTTTGCATCATAGAGAATTTCTTCCGGCGCACCGCAGGCTGCAAATTCTTCTAATATATACCTGATATGCGGATCCTTTGTACCGGTATTCAATTTGCCGTCAGAAAAGGTTCCTGCGCCGCCCTCTCCAAACTGCACATTCGATTCTGTCTGCAGCTTTCCCGTTTTCCAGAACTGCTCCACGCTGCGGGTTCGTTCTTCCACCGTTCTGCCTCGCTCCAGCACAAGCGGCATTTGCCCCGCCCTCGCCAATACCAACGCCGCAAAAAGCCCGGCAGGGCCGCTGCCTACAACGACCGGCCTTTTTTGAGGAGCCGGATATTTTCTGACATCATAGCGGTACGGCTGCACCACAGAGGCGTTTTTGGGAAGCCGCGGCAATGTTCCGTCGATCTCGGCATCGATCGTGACCGTAAAGTGAATTTCATTTTTCCGGCGCGCGTCGATCGAACGTCGGTAAATCCGTACGCTGCGCACGGATTTACGCCCAATATGCAGCGCCGCACAGACGCCTGCGACCAGATCCTGCTGCCGGTAATCCAGCGGCAGAGAAATATTCTGAATTCGAATCAATTATTTTCACGCCTTTCCTGCCGAACGCCCGGCCAAAATGCCGCTGCTCCATGCCCATTGCAAATTGTATCCGCCGCAAATGCCGTCTACGTTGAGCAATTCTCCGCAAGCAAACAATCCGGGAACCCGCGTGGACTCCATTGTCAGCGGAGAAAAACCGGCGGTCTCCACACCGCCCGCCGTCACCTGCGCCTGCGCAAAGCCGGAAGCGCCCGTAACGGGAAAACGCCAGTCGCAGATCAATCTGCTCAAGGCCGCCAGCTCACGGTCGCTTAATTCTCCCACCGTTTTTCCGGATAGTCCTCCCACCATGGTACGGAGCAGCTCAAAGCCGATTTTTTTATGGAAAACACCGGTCAAAAACTGCTCCGCCGGCAGGCTTTGCAGCAAACTGCGACGGTCGGTCAGCATGGCAGCCACCTCCTGCTCCGACCGGTTCAGCAACGAAAGCGAAAGTGAAAGCGCCTTCTGTTTTTTTCCGCATACGGTGCCGGAGGTAAAAAATTCCCCGGCGAAACGTGAAAGCTGAAAAACACAGATACCGGAAAGCGCTCCCTGCGCAAACTGCACCTCTCCCTGCTCCGCAGCCACCGGCATTCCGTCGGCCAACAACGTTACCTTTGCCTTACAGCGAACCCCCTTCAAAGCGCGCACCCTTGCTTCCTCTGTCTTTACCGGGCAAAGCGCCGCATAAACCCGCGTTCTTCTGTGACCAAATGCACCAAGCAGCTCGTATCCGCTCATGCTGCCGCCAAGCGCAGGGGCGGCGGCGCCTCCACAGGCGATCACCAGCTTGCGGGCAGACACCGTCCCTGCCGCGCTGCGCAGCAGGAAAACGCCGCCGCGCGCCTCCGCCGACTCAACCGGAAAGCCCGTCTGTTCCGTTACGCCGCGGACCGCGGCGCCCGCCCGCAGCAGATCCAGCACCGCGGAGGCCTGTTCCCCGCCAGGATAAAGGCGGCCCTCCTCCTCAACGGTCTCAAGACCGAGAGAATGAAAAAAATGAAGCGTTTCCGCCGGAGAAACAGTCTCCAGCACACGCTTCGCAAAGGCTCTGCCGCCGAAATAGCAGTCTTCCTTTTGCGCAAAACGGTTGCTCAGGTTGCAGCGGCCGTTTCCCGTTGCCAACAGCTTTTTGCCGACACGGTCCTGTTTCTCCAACAGCACCACGC
>JAHZES010000105.1:2810-7282 GCA_019421725.1 Clostridiales bacterium
CCCGGCGCTGACCGGTTTTTGCTGCGCCGCCGGCCCTGCCGCGCTCCGCAGCAGGTATCCGCCGCCGACCACCGCAACGCCAAACGGCTCTTTTTTCAGACCCATGCCCTTCCGCTCCCTTCTGCAGTCTCTGACCGAGTGTTTGCGTTCATCCTGCCCCCAGCAAACGAAGCCCAAAGACCAGCATCATTACCACACCGCAAAAAATCTGCACAGCAGCAAAGCCTTTTTTCCCGCGCTGCTCTGCCAGTGTAACATAAGAAAAATCTCCCGCAGCAAAGCAGACCGGGATTGTCTGTCCCGGCAGCTGCTTCCACCGTTTTTTTAAGGACTGAACCGCGGCAGGGCGAAGTTCTCCCTCCCTGCCCAGGTTCACTACCGGGCAGGACAACGCTCCTTTCCCGCTATGCTCCGCCAGAAAAGCAAGAATTTCTGCGTCCATACAAATTTTTCTTCCCCATGGGCGACGCCATTTCAGAATTCCGAGGTAGACCAGAAGGCCGCCTCCCGTAATCAGTAAAATCTGACAAGCGCGCCTGACGATTTCCTGCGCTTCCTGCAGCTGCATCACAAACTCCTCCGTTCCCGTTCGACTTTTTCACTTTTCACCGATAAACAGGTATATTATAGCCGTATTGCAAGGGAATTGTCAATTTCCTGCTGAAACCGGAAGCCAGGCGGCGATCTCTTGGCTTTATTCTCTGCGCTTTTTTCCTTGCAAAAAAGCTCCGCCGCTGTTGAAAACGGCAGAGCCTGAAAACTAAAAAAGCACCTTTTAAATCCGGCTAAGCCTGCTTAATTCAGGGAATCAAATGCCGCAAGCCACTCCCGGGTAATCAGCGCATGTCCCGCCGCAGTCGGATGTACTCCGTCGATGAGCCATTCACTGCTGGCAATTCCGTTGGCACAAGCGTCATCCAGCAGTTTCTGCAGCGGCACAAAAACAGCCTTATGCGCCTGCGCCACACGCTTCGCCGCTGCGGCGCGCTGCGCAACTTCCGCCGAAAAATAGTCCCAGTGCTCCGCCGTTGCCGTTCCCTTCAGCACGAACGGCTCCAGAACGATCAGTTTGACACCCGGCAGTTTTTCCTGTGTTTCATCCAGCAAAAGGTTGTAGACCATTTCATATTGCTTTGTGTCAACGCCATTTTGAAAATCCAGCTCATGCCAAACATCATTCACACCAATCAAGATGCTGACAACATCAGGGCAAAGATTCAGGCAGTCGCGCTTCCAACGGGCATACAGATCCGGTACACGGTTGCCGCTGATACCGCGGTTGATCACAGTATACTTTCCTGGTTCCCGCAGGCACAGCTGCCCGGCTGCCATTGTGGGATACCCGCTGCCGCGGTATTCGTCAGAATCGCGGCTGCGCCCCGCATCGGTAATGGAATCGCCCTGAAACAGGATCCTCGTTCTCTTTTCTACTGTCATAACGAACTCGTCCTTTCAATACCGGCTGTTCGCCGGATAATTTATTGCAATACAGCACTTTGCGCCCTCTACAGAAGCCGTCCCCCGTTCTTTTTGCCGGTCCGCCTTCCCGTTTATCCGTTGTGTTCGTCCGGCTGCCAGCCCTTGCAGAGATCTGCCCAACCACGCGCCTGTGAATATTCCTCCAGCTCCGCAAGAGAAAGCTCGATAGCGCTACCGTCTCAAAACGGCGCAGCGATTCGTCCAGCCAAACGTCCACACCGGCATTGATGCCAAACGGGCAGACGCCGCCTACCGCGTGGCCTATCTTTTCCTCTACCTCCGCCGGGGGGATCATTCTTGCCTTGCATCCGAATTTGGATTTGAATTTTGCATTATCCACCCTGGCGTCGCCCGCAGCAACGATCAACAGACAGCCTTGCGGCAGCGCAAAGGAAAGTGTTTTCGCAATCCTTTCCGGCGCACAATGCAGCGCCTGCGCGGCAAGCTCTACCGTTGCGCTCGACTCTCCCAGCTCCAAAATCCGATCCTGCGCGTTCCAATGCCGTAAATACTCTTTCACCCGCTCAACCGACATCCTGATCCGTATTCCTTTCCTTATTGGACTGTTCCGTTTCGGCCTGTGCGGCCTGATTCCTGAGCAGCTGCTTTGCTTTGTTGCGTCTGGAATAATAAACAGCAAAAATAATGGACGTAATGACCCAGGAGATCGGATAGCTTGTAACGATCATCTGAAGGGACGAATACCTGGGCACCACCGTAAACAGCCATGTCAGCCGGAAGCCGCAGATTCCGACGCATGTCATGATCATCGGGATCAGCGAATCTCCCATTCCACGCAGTGCGCTGGAAAAAATTTCAATGGCAACATAAGTAATAAAGGTGGGTACCAGATAATACAAAATTTCCGTACCGATCCTCACTACGGTCGGATCCTGAATAAAAATACGGTACACATTTCCACCCAACAGGCAAAGGATCAGGCTGAGCGCCACCGTTGCTCCCGCCGCCATGCCAAAGCACACCTTCACGCCCCGCTGTACCCGTCCGTAGTTTTTCGCACCGAAATTCTGCCCAACAAAGGTCGTGATCGAAATACCGAACGCGCTGATCATCATCCAGAACAGCCCGTCGATCTTTCCGTAGGCCGCCCACGCCGCTACCGTATCGGTTCCGAGCGCGTTGATATTCGTCTGAATGATGACATTTGAAATGTTATACATCACCGACTGCAGCCCGGCCGGCAGCCCTATGCGGAAAATACTCTGCAAAAGGCCGAAATCCAACCGGATCTTTCGCGGAAACAGGCGGTAGCATTCGCGGGTGCGCATCAGTACAAACAGCACCATTACGGCGCTGGCCGTCTGCGAAAGCACCGTTGCGACGGCAACGCCCATCACCCCCCAGCGAAGTACCGCTACAAAGAGGATATCCAGCACAATGTTCACGCCGCAGCTGAAAATCAAAAACCAGAGCGGCCGTTTTGAATCGCCGATCGCCCGCAGAATCCCTGCGCCAATGTTATAAACCAGGTTCGGGATCATTCCAAGAGAATAAATCCGCAGATAGGTGATCGCATAATCGATCACGTCATCAGGTGTTCCTGTTGCACGCAGCGCCGTCGGAGCCAGGCAAAACGCCAGCAGCATCAGCACTGCGCCGCCTGCGATCGAAAGTGCAATCGACGTATGAACCGCGCGGTTCACCTCTTCGCCAAGCTTTGCGCCAAAGAACTGTGAAATAATAACCGTTGCGCCGGATGAGAGACCGACGAAAAAGCCGACCAACAGGTTAATAAGAACACCGGTGGTTCCACCGACCGCCGAAAGCGCCTGCTTACCGCAGAACTGCCCCACAATGATCGCATCGGTCGTATTGTAAAGCTGCTGAAAAAAGGAACCGAACCAGATCGGAAAGAAAAACAGCAGCAGCTGCTGCCAAATCACTCCGTCGGTGATGGTCCCGTGTTTGTTTTGGGAACGCGCCATGACAAATTCTCCCTTCTTCCGCTTCACAAAAAGCGGAAAGCACAACTGCCGCCGGCGCGGCAGGAATATTGCCGATGATACTTCTCAGACCGGCAGCAGGCTTTGCAATCCGCTGCCGGCAACGACGCTGCTTTAACGGAATACCCTTCGGTTGCCGCCCAGGTTGGCCACATAAACGCCCGCCAGAATCAGCGCCGCCCCGAATATCTGCCACCCTGTAAAGCTTTCGTGCAGCATAACGACCCCAAGCAGGATAGAAACTACCGTGGAAATTCCGACAAAGGCCGCCGTTCGGTTTGCGCCCAGCATCGCAAAAGCAGCATTTGCCAGAAAAAATGCAAATACGGAAGAACCGATACCAAGATAAAGCGCCGCCATTAAAAAATCCAAATTTGTGAACGGCAGCATGACCCACTGACATACCGTTCCCTTCGGCAGGTGCTCTGCCAACGCCATGACGGTATACGCTGCGGCTCCCACCGCGATCATCCCATAGGTAAGCTCCATACTGGTGAACTCTCTTGCCTTCTGCACCACCACGGCATACAGGCTGTAGGAAATCACCGCACAAAACAGCACAAAATACCCCGGCAGGTTAAACGACACTCCGCTCCCCTGCAGCAAAGAAGTAAGTACCACGCCGAACAGTGAAACGCCGATGCCAATCATCTGAAAATGCGTCGGCCGTTCCTTTAAAATCAATGCGGAAGCGATCAACGTAACCACCGGAATGGATGCAATGATCGTTCCGCTTTCCGATGCCGTTGTCATGCTGACGCCGACCGCTTCGCATATAAAATAGCACACCGGCTGCAGCAAAGCCACACCGAACAGTATCCCCATCCTTTTTCCTTTGTAATGTACCTTAATCAGCCCCAGGGCGCGGGCAATGCTTAACACCGTAAAAGCAATAATAAACCGCCAGCTCAACAGCGTGATCGCCGAAACCTGGCCGGTGATCTGTTTGGTAAAAAGGTAACTGAACCCGTAGAGAACCTCGTTGGCAATGGCGCACAGTACGCCGACCGCCACAATTCCGGATGGTTT
>JAHZES010000106.1 GCA_019421725.1 Clostridiales bacterium
TCCGGCAGGCCTGTATCGGTAATCAGCAGAGCAATTTTTTTACCCCGAGTATAGCTGACCACAGCGAAATTTTCAAATTTGCTTGCATCAGCCAGAATTATGCCGCAGTCCGCCTGCCCCAGCACCAGCTGGTTCAACCGCGCGGTCGAAAAATCTGTCGCGGTGAACCCTGTCTGTTCATTAAAGCCGTCTGTTCCCAGAAAGGCCTTGGAAAAATGAATATTTCTGACCATCTCTTCTGCAAGGTACCCGCAAAAATCCCGGCGGTTGGCGCGGTATACCCCACCAACCAGATTGACATCCGTTTCGGCGCAGAGCAGCTCAAGATTGACCACTGAGTTGGTAAAAACCGAAACCTTCAGCTTTTCTTCGCGGATCTTTGCCGCTAAAAGTGCGCTCAACCGCGCGATCGTTGTGCCAGAATCCAGATAAACGACATCTCCGCCCGAAATCATCTGTACAGCGGCGGCGGCAATTCTCGCTTTTTCTTCCGAATGGATCCCCTCCAGCTGTTCATATCGGTAATCGGAATTTGCCAGGCCCTCCAGCTGAATTGCTCCGTGTACGCGAAGAACGCCGTTTTTTCCCGCCATTTCGGTAAACAATCTGCGAACTGTTGATTCTGAAACATCAAGCATTCGCATTGCCTCCGACAGATCGATCCGGCCGACAATTTTCAGCGTATCCAAAAGCTTTTGCTCGTACGCAGCGCTTTTTTTCATAACCAATCGTTTCCCTTCCGCCCTGACGGCAGATTATTTTTACTCCGCTCTGCACCGCGCCGCATCATTCCGCTTCCCGGCCTGCCTCAAACAGCGCCCGGCAATTTTCGTAAACCTCGTCAGGCACTACCGGATCTCCGTCCTTACAAACGGGGAGCAGCTGGTCTCCCGCAATGGACCGGTTCGTGCAGGCATGATCGTTCCGCCATGCATCGCGTTCCTTCGGATCTCTGAGGTTCGGAACTCTCATCGGCTGATTTCCGTTCAGGATAGAGCGGTAAGCCAGAATTCCGCATATCCCCATGTCTACGGCACGGTAAACATCAATGGAGTAATGTTCCCCTTCCGGTGTGCCGAGAATCTTCTCAATAAAGAAATGTGTCGGGTAAAAATCGCTGCCGCCGTGGGAGGCGAACTTTTCCGCAAGAGCCGGTGTAATAAATTTTTCCGGTCTGTAATGCTTCAAATCCCCTTTGCAGAGCTTTTCGCCTTCGATATAGCAGGAGAGATCGGCCGTATCCCACCGGCCGGATTCCATCATACCTTTTGTACCGTAAACCTCGAAGGTATAGCTGACCGGCTCGCGTTTGAGCGCACCGTGAACGCTTTTTCCAATTGCGCCATTATCGAACGTGATCATCTCGATTCCACCGGTTCCACCGTTTAAGCTGCAGGTATCTCCGCGGGACATGTTCTTATTCGTCTCAAAGCCAACTACCTGCACCGGTATTCTGCCGGTAATCATCATCATCGGGCCAATGCTGTGCGTGCAGTAAAACGTGGAATAGGCACGGTTTCTCCAATGATTTTTGTCCCCATAGGTAATGCGCGGCCAAATCGCGGAGCAATCGTGCACATATTCGCCTTCTGCGTACTGCACCTCGCCGATATCCCCTTTTTCATAACGGCGCCACATTTCAAACGTACTGGCCATATAGCAGTAATTTTCGGCATATGCGTAAACCTTCCCGCTCTGTTCCACCGCTTCAATCAGCTCAACCGCCTGCGCCATGGTTTCACAAGGCAGGACCTCACTGAGCACATGCCTTCCCGATCTGAGGCAGCGGATGGCGTAAGGAGCGTGTTCGTTGGCATAATTAGCGAGCACAACCGCATCCATATCGTGCAGAAAAAATTCTTCAAAGTCTGTATAAAGCGCAATTTTTACATTATATTTTTCGGCGATCTCCTTCACGGCGTTCAGCGCCGGAACATAGCGGTCGCACACCGCCACGATCTCTGCATCCGGGTGCGATGCCAGCACCTCGATCATTACCTTCCCGCGCTGAGCGCCGAAAACGCCGACTTTGATTTTTGCCATAAGACATAACTCCTTTCTTTTCTGACAGCTAATTTTTAATTCTGATGCTCCAGATGATTCAATGCACTTCTGAGCCGCTCGGCAAGAAAATCGAGCATTTTTTCGGACGCGATCACAGGCGGCTTCAGGAGCACCGCCGGCGGGCAGTTTGCCTTATACAGCTGCGCCGAGGTGTCGATGCATTCTTCGTTTATCAGTGAAGCAAAGCGGGCCGCTGTGGCAACATCGTGAAAATGCAGGGAGCCCAGCAGGCCAAGCCCTTCCGCACGGCAAACCGTTTTGCTGTAATCGTCCGCAATCTTGTGCAGAGCATGTTCGAACCGTTCGCCCAGCTCATGCAGGCGTTTTTTGTTTGCCTCTTCAAACGTCATGGTGACCAGATACGCAAGCGACGCAAGCTCCTCCTGCCCGTTAGTCACCAACGCGCCGAACTGGCTGAGCGTATCCATTTCCGCTGTGGTTATAATTTTGCTGGCAGGATATTCTCCGCCCGGAAATCCTTTTCCGACCGTCACAAAATCGGGCTGCAGCCCGTAAAGGCGGAAAAGGAACATGCCCGGATACCACATTCCGGTCTGAATTTCGTCCACCATGGTTGGCGTGTCGGTCTGGCGGCAAAGTGCGTGCGCAGCACGGACATATTCCGGTTCCAGCCGCACTCCTCCATAATTCATCAGAATCAGTTCATGCAGAAATCCTGCCGTTTTGCAGTTTCCGGTGTTGTAACGCTCCAGCTTTGCGCGGAAATCCTCCAGGTCATTGACGGCCACGGGAACCACCTTGTAAATTTCGGCTGCTTCCAGCTTTTCGGCAAGCTCCGGCCAGAGCCCTCGGAACGTCTGCGCTGTAATGCAGGTACCGTGATAATTGGCCTCCGGGCCTCCGTGCTGATCCTGCATAACAAAAAACACCGGCGTTTTTCCCGCATATTTCGGTTCTGCCGAAGTCGGCTCCAGGCGGTAAAAGCGCGCCAGCATCATTTTGATGGCTGCTTCGCACGCGAGAGAGCCTGTTTCCAGATTAATTACACGGTTGAGAACATGCGGCTCAGCAGACCGCAAAATTGCATCCAGAGCTTCTTCGTTTCCTTCGCCGAGACCGTTTGCCGCCGCAATAAGCCGGCGCTCCAGCAGGCGCGTAACAAACCCGCGCGTATTGTTGTGGGTCGCGTTCAGAATTCCCAGCTTTCTCGCGTTGTCAATCAGCATGTAGCCCGGAAAACGGTGACCAAGCGAAGCCTGATAGTGTTCGCTCTTCCCCAGCAAATAAAGCCGTCCGTTTTCTCCTAGACGATACCCGCAGGCGCCGGTAAGCGGGGCGGCAAAGGAATGCGCAGCCTTGCGGAACGCATCGGTCGGCGCACCCTTATTTTCTTTCTGAAACGGTCGCGTCAGCTCTTTTCCCACCGAAGCAAGCAGCTCGTCGTTTTTTTTCTGCATTGCATCCGGATAAAAATCTACTTTTTCATCCGCTACGGCAAGAGCTTCCTCCCGGGTCAAAAAACCAAGGGCCTCTCCGGCTTGCGCCACATGCGAAACATACTCTGTGCCAAGCAGGTCGGTCAGCGATAACTTGGGTGAACAGAACATTTATAAGCCTTCTTTCTATTTCAGATTCGTACTGTTTCCATCCCTAATAACTGAGCAAAAAACTCAATCTGCTCCGGCTCTGCGCCATAAACCAGAATACTGTGATGCGTTGCGCCGTTTTGAGAAAGCAGCTCCAAAAAACGCGGAAGACCGACAGACGGCCGCATCCATCCCCGCATGGAAGACGTAAAAACCTCCGGCGGAGCTTCCAGCATTTCTACCAGTGCAACGACGGCGCGAAAATCCTCCGCACCGCGGGAGATGTTCAAAAAAACCGCTTTTCCGCTGCGGAACCTTGCATAGCCGACTACAGGAGCGGACGCATCGGTATAATTAAAAGACGCGCCGCGCAGCTGCGGCTTTCCTTCCGCTACGCGGTAATTCATCTCACCCATATGGCTCAAAAACAGGTTTCCGTTTTCCCAGTCCGGGCAGAAAATTTCGGTAAACGAGCTTTCCGGGAACGCCTGCAACAGCGCGCCGGTAAAGGCCGCCGTCAGAACGTCTCCTTCTCCTGCGTAACCAATCCCATGCTCCATGGCATGGCACGCCTCGGTAAACGGCATGGAATCAAGCCCCGCGGAAGGGCTGACCTGCAGGAAATTGACCGAAAACGCACCGAGCTGATGCCGTTCCGCCCACTTTCTCACCGTAAGGCAGGCTTTTGTATTCAGTCGAAAGCAGGCCTCGTCCAACGGCTCCGGAATCTCAAAGCGGTCCCGGCTGTGTACCATCTCATGCTCGATCTCCTCTTCCGTTACAGAATCACGAATTGCACACAATTCTGCAGGGTCCGCTGTTTCCAGCTCTGCGCCGAATCTTTGGCGCAGCTCTTCGCCGGATATCAGGAAATCCCCCATTCCTGCAAAGCTGCCTCCGCAGCTGCCCACGCGCATTCGCTTTAACGCACCGGCAGCCCTTGCCGCACGTGCAAAACCGACTGTGCGGCTAATCACATCGGAGTTTTGCCAGTGGCCGGCACAGATCGCATACGGCTTTCCGTTTCTGCGCAGCAGACTGCAAAGATCCATCACACCGTGGATCCCGTGGTTATAATTGATTTCGTCGGGGTTCTGTTTAAAATCAAAGGAAAAGGTCTCGGTCGTGTCGAGTACAATAATCGGCAGAGCAGTTTTTGTCAGCACCTCCACCGACTCCAGAGACGGCGAATAGGCCATATGGAGCGTGATGATGCAGTCGGCGCCTTGCTGCTCAAACTGCCGCACCGCACCGGCAAATTCCGATTCCACCCGGCAGAACTCTGTTTGCAGCACCTCGAGCCCCTCCTGCTCCAGGCGACCGGCAATCTTCTGGTAAAACGGCTCCAACCGGTCGCGCAGAGATGGGATCAGATCGTCATAAAGCTTAATGTAAAGGGGCAAAAGCCCCACACGGATCCTGGTCATGAAAAAGTCCTTCCTTTCCGCGCGTCACCCGCAACGGTGATCGCGTCATTGCAGTTAAAAATGAACGCCGAACAGGGATACCGCATTGCCGCAGAGAACATCCGAAACCTCTTTTTTGCTCAGCGCAAGCTTTTGCGCACAGCGTCGAAAGGCTCTCAGCTCTTCGTACAGAAAATTCGTCAGCCCCGGCTCATCCGTTTCTCTCATATGCGGATCGGCGGAAACATCTCCGTACAATCCGCGCGGAACAACATTATAATAAAAACCGTTTTCCGTTACGCGATACATTCTCATTTTGGTAATCGGCAGGTCGGAGCCAAACATCACCCGTCCGGGTCCCACGGCTTCAATGCATTGTTCCATTGCAAGATCCAGCGTGTTGGCGGTAAAGTCAAACATCATATTCTTTGTCTGCCGCAGCGTCTGAAATGCGTCGCCAAGATCCTCACGTGAATAAGCACGGCCCACATGCGCAACAATCAGCTTAACATTAGGCCAACGCTCTTCGATCTGCATCAGCTGAGCAATGTTCAGCGGGTCGCGCAGCCGACCCGGACGGGAAATGTGCAGCATAACGATCCAACCATGCCGGTTTGCGAGCTCCAGATGCTCCGGCGTCAAAAAGTCAAAAATCCGTACCTCATTGTCCGGAATATACGACGGTGCATTGCATTGGTACGGTTTCAGGCCACAGAAACCGCCCGCGATCACCTTCCACTCCACCTCCTCCGCCGACTGCGACGAGTGCGTGCAGTACAGCACCGGCAGCCCGGTTTTTGCCGCGCTGCTTTGCGCATAGGCGTTGGTCTCCGCAAGGTCCACCATTGGGTACCCCATCAGCACCGGCTTTACGCGCTGGTTCGGAAAAAGATCGCGATAGGTTTGCTGCAGGTCTTCCAGCGTGCATTCTTCGGCCACCAGCTGCGTCCATGTAACGCAGCCCTTTGCCTTTTGATGATGATCCTGCTCTTTTGTCCACAGATGAGCGTGTGCGTCCACCATATGCTCCGGCAAAAACGGCGCCAGCTCTTCTTCATAGACCCGCCTGTCGGCCTCGGTCATTTCAAATCCAAACATATTTTATTCCTCCAGTGAAATGACCCGGCCTGTTTGAAAGGATTTCAATGCCGCCGTGTGCAGTCTGTGGGAAAGCGCGGTCTCTTCCGGGGTAAAGCAGCCGAACCGCGGGTCCTGACCGTCCAGCTCTGCCAGAAAAGCAGCCCACATCTGCAGGATCGCATCGGTAAAGCCGAATTCAAAGATCCCGCCGGTGATGGTGGCAAACAGCGGCTTGTAGCCGACATTCAGCCGGCACCACGCCTGTTCCTTGTCCCAGCTTTGGGTGTAGCAGAACGCCCCCGGATCGTTTGTGGAAAAGCGCGCGGAATTCTTCAGCCCGAGCACCTCAAGGCTCCATTCGTTCGTGGAACCGGGCGACATGCGCTTGGTTTCAAAATAAATCGGGAAGGTTCCGTTTTCATCTTCCGTGTCGCAGATCATTACAGCGTTGTCCCACGTTCTGCATTCCGCCATACCGCCCTTGCCGTCCGGCCGTTCGGTGATCAGGTTGGAAAGCTTTGCATAAACGTTTTTCGGCTTCCAGCCCACGCGGAACGGAACGTGCTGCGTATGGATCCCCAGGTCTCCCATACAGCCGTACTCCCCGTTGATCTCGATCATCCGCTTCCAGTTGATCGGTTTGTTCGGATCCATATCGCTGCTGTGCTTGAAGCAGGAGCGCACCTCGATGATTTTGCCGAAGCGCCCTTCGCGGATCCAGCGGATGAGCTGCTGGCAGGCCGGATAATACGGGAACTCGCTTGCACAGCGCACCAGAACCTCCGGATGCTCCCGGACCGCCTGCAGAATCCGGTCGTTGGCCGCCTTGTCGATTCCGAAGGGCTTTTCCCCCAGAAGGTGCTTGCCGGCACGGATGATATCGCAGTAGACCTGCGCATGCAGATTA
>JAHZES010000107.1:0-1103 GCA_019421725.1 Clostridiales bacterium
GGGTCGCCGCGCTCGGCGCCAATGTATTGAAGCTGAAGCCCTGCATTGAGGTCCGCGACGCCAAAATGGGCGTTACAAAAAAATACCGCGGCAACCTTGCTTCTGTACACATGCAGTTTTTAGAAGACAAGCTTAAGGGACGCAGCGATCTTGACCTGGACACGATCTTTATTACACATTCCAGAATAGATCCCTCATACATCGAGGCTGTCTCAAACAAAATCCGTGAGCTGCAGCCGTTTGCGAACATTATTCCTACAGACGCCAGTTGCTCGGTCTGCAATCACTGTGGCCCGAACACTCTCGGAATCATTTACATGACAAAATAAGATGCACCACAACAAAAACCTCATCCGCTGCATAGCGGATGAGGTTTTTTTGAGCCGAATTTTAAAGTGCACCGCATTGCCAGTTCAGCATTTCGCCAATCTGACGGCCAAACACCCTTGCCATGCAGAAAAAGCCCAAATCGTTCGGGTGGCACCCGTCGACAGTACAGCTGTCCGCCGTCAACCCCTGCTCCTCCAGCTCAGAAAAGACCGTTCCGCCATCGATCAGCCGAATATTCCGGTCTCCCCGCCGCAGAGCATTTTCATAAGTCCTGCTTATAATACGCCGCCGCTCATCCCTCTCACGCGCCGCCTGCGGCGAAAGCGGCAAATCTGTTTTGCTGGCCAGAATCACCGGCAGATTCGGATTCTTTTCCCGAACTGACAAAAAGAAGGGTTCATGTGTCTGCGCCAAGTGCTCCGCTGAAGGGCTGTTATGGTCATAATCCATAAAAAACAGGCTCATCGGCTGTGCAGCAATATATTCCGCCATCACGCGTTCGCCCCGCGCGCTGCCGGACCAGCCGAGGTTGCGGTAGTCACAGTTTAGCATCCGTGAAATAACAGCCTGGTAACTGTTGCCCGGCCTTGAAGCGCAGCCTCCCTGAGTAATGGACGACCCGTAATAGATCACCGGGAGCTCTGCGCGATATTTTTTCCCGCTCTGCAGCAGTGCGCCGGGCTCCAGACCGATAAGCAATTCATCCACTGCATCGTAAAGCGGAAAATTGATCGTAATATCCCTCAAAGAACGATCGGGAAAGCGAATAATTG
>JAHZES010000107.1:1113-7003 GCA_019421725.1 Clostridiales bacterium
ACCGGAGGCATAAAGGAGCCTGCGTACCGGCACTCCGCCCCCTCTGTCAGATAGAGGTCAAAGCCGGAACTTCCCAGAAAGGTCATGTGCGGCATCAGACATTTTTCCGGCATTTTTGCACGGATGGCAACACAGGAAGAATCCGTTTGAAAGCGCACTCTGCCCCCTGCCGTTCTGGCGTGCAGCGCCAGAACTCCCTCGCTTACCGCCTGCGCCGTCTGCTGTGGAATACGGCGGAACGGTTCCTCTGCCGTACCGGGCAAAAGCCCGTAAACAGCAAAGGGTTTCTGCCTTGCGTTCCGAAAGCATAGCTCCACGCCTTCAATCTTTTCCCGTACCGCCAGGTTGCGGTCAACTTCTGAAATTCGACTCATCTTTCCTTCGCACCTTCTTTTTCACGATTGGGAATCGGACAAAGCTAAAACGCCCGGCTGCAGAAGTTTTCTCAGCAATCCCTTTGCTTTTGCACCGATTTCCTTAACCGAACATTTTTCTTCAAGGCCGCTGCGGATAAACCCCCACAGTCCGCGGCAAAGAAAACCGGTTATCTGTTTCAGCGAATGATCCAGCTTCAGTCTGCTGCGTTCCTTCTGAATATAGAACCGAACATACCGGAACACATATTGCTGCAGAGAAAACTGCAGGTATGGATTTTGCTGTGAATCAATGCGAGAAAAAAACGGAAGCTGACTGCAATACAGATTCAGAATGCATTCCAGCAGATTCTCACAGCCGAGAACCGGGTCGTTTTTTACGTTGTTTTCTCTTTGCAAACGGCAAAAATCAAGCCTTGCAATTCGCACCATATCCTGAAACACATCGTCGGCCAGCTCGTATTTATCTCCGTAATGCGCATAAAACGTGATCCTGCTCACCCGGGACCATGCACAGAGCTCTGTTACGGTAATCTGCTCAAACGGTTTTTCCTTCAGCAAGGCAGTCAGCGCCTGTTTCAACGCGGTTTTGGTTTTTTGGACCCGCCGATCTTCTGATTTAATTGTACATTTTTTCATTTTTGTACAACTACCTTTCAATCCGGAAAATCTGTAATTGTAATTTCCATTCTGTCCTGATATCATTTTAGCGGATAGAGTGCCAAGTGTCAACTTGGTAAAGTGTATTTCTTAATTTCAGCACTTTTTAGAAAGGGATGGATTTTATGGAAAATTATATTGTCAGCTGCTGCTCCACCGCAGATTTAACTGCCGAGCATTTTGCCGCACGGAATATTCACGTCATATATTTTCATTTTCTTTTAAACGGAAAGCAATATGAAGACGATTTGGGAAAATCGATTTCTTTTCAGAATTTTTATCAGGCGATGCGCGACGGAGCCGACACGCGCACCTCTCAGGTAAACGCTGAGGAATTTGAGCACTTTTTCGAGCAGTTTCTCAAGGAAGGGAAGGATGTGCTGCACGTTTGTCTCTCCAGCGGAATCTCCGGCGTATACAATTCCGCCAACGCCGCCAAAGAAGTGCTGCAGAAAAAATACCCCGAACGAAAAATTTTCGTTGTCGATTCTCTGGGCGCCTCCTCCGGTTACGGACTGCTGATGGATAAAATTTCCGACTTGCGCGACGAGGGCATGTCGATCGACGCACTCTACACCTGGATCAACGGCCACCGATTGGAGCTGCACCACTGGTTTTTTTCCACTGACCTTTCATTTTACGTAAAGGGCGGCCGTATTTCCAAAACCTCCGGTCGTGTCGGGACTCTGCTCGGGATTTGCCCGCTGCTCAACATGGATTACCTGGGTCGGTTAATTCCTCGGTATAAAATTCGCGGCAAAAAACGTGTGATCGAAGAGATCGTGAAAAAAATGGAGGAAAACGCCCAAAACGGTCTGGAATACAGCGGAAAATGCTATATCTCCCAATCTGACTGCTATGAAGATGCCGTCGAGGTCGCCCGTTTGGTGGAGGAACGCTTCCCAAAGCTGAACGGCAAGGTAGAGATCAACTATGTCGGCACCACCATCGGCAGCCACACCGGTCCGGGCACAGTTGCACTTTTCTTCTGGGGCAATCTGCGCAACAACTGACCGCTGCTCCGACAGAAACAAAAAGCGCGCCTTTCGGGAAGAACCAGCTCCCGGAAGACGCGCTTTTCTGTATTGCTGATCTTTTCCGCAGCAGTCCTATGCTTCAGATCTCACTTTTGCGCGCAACTCCCGTTTTATACGCGGCCTTTATTACGGCATCCGCCACAGCGCGGCTGATACGCTTATCCAAAGCATTGGGCAAAATATAATCCTCGCTGAGCTCTTCCGGTTTGACCAGATCTGCCAGCGCATGCGACGTTGCAACCTTCATTTCTTCATTGATCTCGCTGGCCCGGCAATCCAGCGCACCGCGGAAGATTCCCGGAAACGCCAGCACATTGTTGATCTGATTCGGAAAATCCGAGCGTCCGGTCCCGACCACACGGGCGCCGGCAGCCTTGGCCTCGTCCGGCATAATCTCCGGCGTAGGGTTCGCCATTGCAAAAACGATCGGGTCTGCGGCCATGGAACGGATCATTTCCGGTTTAAGCACATTGGGCGCAGAAACGCCAAAGAAAATGTCTGCCCCCCGCACGGCATCGGCCAGGGAGCCTCGCACATGCTCCAGATTCGTCACCTTTGCCATCCGCGCCTGCTCCGGGTTCAGCTCCTCCATACCTTCGCACACGATACCGAAACGGTCTACCATGACCAGATGCTTCAGCCCGAGGTTAAGCAGATGCTTTCCGATGGCAATGCCCGCACTGCCCGCTCCGTTGATTACGGCGCGGACGGTGGAAATGTCCTTGCCAACTACTTTCAGTGCGTTTAAAAACGCCGCGGCAACTACGATCGCCGTACCGTGCTGGTCATCATGAAAAACGGGAATATCGCAGACCTCTTTTAGGCGGCGTTCCACCTCAAAGCAGCGCGGCGCAGAAATATCCTCCAGATTGATCCCGCCGAAGCTGCCGGAAATCAACTGCACGGTACGCACAATTTCATCCACGCTTTTGGAACGGACACAGATAGGAAAAGCGTCGACCCCGGCAAATTCCTTGAACAGCGCGCATTTTCCCTCCATTACAGGCATACCCGCCTCTGGGCCGATATCTCCCAGCCCCAGCACGGCAGTACCATCGGTCACGACCGCCACCAGATTATTCCGGCGAGTCAACTCATAAGACTTGTTGACATCCTTCTGAATTTCAAGGCAGGCCTCGGCTACGCCCGGCGTATAGGCCAACGAAAGATCCTTTGCCGTATTGATCGGCACGCGGGAAACCACTTCGATTTTCCCGTTCCATTCATAATGCTTTGCAAGCGATTCTTCCCTGATATTCATGGCAAAATTCCTCATTTGTAAAGATTTGCAGATTGATTTAAGTGCATCTGCTTAGCGCACTGAAAACGGATTTGCCGCCGCTGATCGACCTGTTATATTGTACCACACCGGAACCGTTTGGCAAGCTTTTCATGCAAAGCCGAAAAAAGCGCCGGTTCAGCCCGGTCTGACGAAAATAAAAAACAAAAATCTTTATAAATCCGTGTTTTTTCAAATCAGCCTTCCTGCCGGGAACCCCGCTCTTTTTGTTTGCAGCGTCGCCGGACCGCCTCGCGTTCACGGCAAAGCTCTTCATAAAGGGATAGCATGCTCCAGCTGCGGTTTGTCGGTGTCATCACGGCTTTCAGCAGCGGCAACCCGCGCAGAGCCGAAAGCGCGGCGTCCAGCCGGGCATTGTTCAAGTTGCAGAATACCGCCATTGCTTCTTCCGGAGCATTTTTCCCCGGCAATACAGCATCCTTCCCTTCGAAGCATTCCTGTACGGTCAGCGTCAGCTGCTGTGCGGAAAGCTCTGAAAACGGAATGTTTTCCCCAAGCAGCGCCGTACGGACCGACTCGCTATCCGGCGCGTCATCCGGCAAATAAAGCAATACCGCTTCACGCTTTGGAATTCGAACCTTCATTTCACATTCTCCTATGAATTACCGTTTCGTTCTTTGTTTTTTGCTCCGCTCATTTCGTCGTTACGCTGCAAACGGGCAGCCAGCACCTTATATTCGTCATAATCCAAAAAGCTGTTAACGGCCTGCAGCATGGCGTTGGTGGACATGCGCTGCGGAAGATCCAGCGCAGAAAGCAGCCGGGCGCGAAGCCGGGCGCTGTTTTCTCCTCCTGAAAAACCGTCCTCAAATAAATCGAGCTTTGTTATTCTGCGCGCCGACGGTTCTGCGGCTCCCTCTGTTACTCCGGCCCGGCGAAGCGCCTTCAGCAGCGTTTCGCGATTCATCCCTTCCACGCCGAGCTTTCCCTCTCGGGAGGGGGTACGCTTGCGTTTTTCCTTACCGAAAAGGTCTGGAATATAGGCATGGCGCACCTGCTCCGGCGGCAAAACGCCCGAAAGGAAATTTCGGATGACAAACCCTGCTCCGTCGCTGTCCGTCAACACCAGGACACCGCGTGCCGCGGCAAGACGGCGAATCAATTCCAGACGCTCTCTGTCCGCAAAAATTCCGAATCCTTCGGTTGGAAGAATAAAACCGTCCACCACCGACTCCAGTTTAATTTTATCGTACTTGCCCTCCACAAGAATCACCGGGCGCACTTTGATTTTATCCATGACAAGCGGCTCCTGTCCGTTATTTTTTTGCTGTAATCAATAGCAGCCGCGCCATTGCTTTTTCAAGCACCACACGGGAATCCGTTCGCGATCCCTTCAGTTCCCGGTCTGCCCGGTAAAGCGTATCCAAGCAGTCTCTCAGCTGAGAAAGATCCAGCCTGCGGCAGGCTCTTGCCGCATTTTTCAGTTTGAAATCCATTTTTCCGTAATCAAACGGCGCAGAAAGCTCCAACACATTCTGGCCGCTGTCGATGGCGGAACGCGCCCGGTAAAGGTCGATATACGCCGAAGAAATGGCCGCCAGCAAAACCACCGGCTCTTCCCGCTGGTACAGCAGCAAATCAAGCAGTCTGTAGGCGGTATCATAATCTCCCGCAGTGAGCGCATTCGCCATGCGAAACGTCACTGCCTCCTGCGTTTGAACACAGACGGCATCGCAATGGGCACGCGTCAGCTCTCCGGAACCTGCGAAGGCGCACACTTTTTCCATTTCGTTTTCCAGTGTTGACATCTGGCTGCCGCAGATCGACAGAATGTAGCGGCACACATCGGAAGATGCGGAGCATCCGCGTTCCTGCGCAAAGGAGGCGAGAAATCTGTTCAGCGCGGCGGCATCCCGTACAGGGAATTCCACCACGCTGCCTACCGCGGCGACCTCCTTTTGAAAAGCTCTCCATTTGGCGGACTTTTTCCAGTTGATCTCCCGTGTACAGGCAAAGACCAACACACAGCTTTCCGGAGGGTTTGAAAGCAGCTCCGCCATTTTTGCCGCCTGCGAAGCGTTTGTTTCGGCATTATAATTATGCACGACCACACATTTGCGTTCGCTCATCATGGGCAGCGCTTCGACGGCTTCGGCAATCTGATCGACTGTGGCTTCGTCGTCAAACCTCTGAAGATTAAATTCCTCAAACGCATTGACCGTCTTTTTAGCAATCTGCGCCATATAATAGCGCACAAGCCACGGTTCATCTCCAAATAAAAGATAAACACGCGAAAATGCCTTTTCTTTTAACTGCTTTTTCAGCGCCGCCTCTTCCACGCAAAACACCTCCGCACGGCCGACAGCCTTTTTGCATACAGATTAATTTTACCATGCCTCAGTTGGATTTACAACCGATTCCACCGCAAAAATTGTATTTGCGATTTCCTCAGTTCCATGCAAAAATCGCATTCTTCGGTTTAAAATACAGCGTCAGCGAACCGTTCTGCCAGGTGGAATATATTTCGGAACCGGTTTTTGCCGCGTTGCTGCACAGCATTTGATCCGAATCGGCAACCG
>JAHZES010000108.1:0-5499 GCA_019421725.1 Clostridiales bacterium
GAAACCTGGCTGAAATCAGGAACGATCCGTGACAACATCGCCATGGGCAAACCGGATGCCACCAGAGAAGAGATCATCGCTGCGGCAAAGGCATCGCATGCGCACAGCTTCATCCGACGGCTACCGGACGGCTATGACACCGTGATCCCGGAAGACGGCGGCGGACTTTCGCAGGGACAAAAGCAGCTGCTCTGCATTGCACGCGTTATGCTTTGCCTGCCCCCAATGCTGATTCTTGACGAAGCGACCTCCTCCATCGATACACGCACCGAGCTGAAAATTCAGCATGCCTTTGCGCAGCTGATGCAGGGCCGCACCAGCTTTATCGTAGCGCACCGCCTTTCCACCATCCGGGAAGCGGACGTTATTCTGGTCATGCGGGACGGGCATATTATTGAGCAGGGAAACCACGAAGAGCTTCTGCGTCAGAACGGGTTTTACGCCATGCTTTACAACAGCCAGTTTGACAGCGCTGAAAACAACTGATCTCCGTTTTGTTACGGGCGTTTTCCTGCAAGGACGCCCGTTTTTTATTTTCCTGTCTTTCCCAATCTCTTTACAAACAACCGAACTTGGGCTACAATAAATAAGCATCCTTCATGAACGGACGGTAAATAATATGAATTATAATTATCACACTCATACGTTCCGCTGCGGCCACGCCGCCGGAACCGAACGCGAATACATTGAGACCGCACTGAAAAACGGGATCTCCCGAATGGGATTTTCTGATCATATTGCATTTGCTTTTCCCGATGGATATGAATCGGCTTTTCGCGTACCCGTCAATCAGGTCGGCAATTATTTTTCCTCTCTGCGTGCGTTAAGAGAAGAGTACCAAGGCCGTATGACGATCAAAATCGGTTTTGAAACGGAGTATTATCCGAAATATTTTAACGCTATGCTTAAAAACGCCGTTGCATGGGGAGCGGAGTACCTGATTCTTGGGCAGCATTTTATTGCAAACGAACACCCCGGCGGAAATTATTGCGGAAAACCGAACGACAGCACCGACAAACTGCACGAATACGTCGACTGCGTAATTGCAGCTATGGAGACCGGCGTGATCACCTACATTGCACACCCGGATCTCTTCCGTTTTACCGGCAGCAACAGGATCTACGCCGCCGAAATGCAGCGAATCTGCCGCTCCGCTGTTACAACCGGTACGCCGCTGGAGATCAACTTTCTCGGTATCCGCGACGGCCGACATTACCCGGACGAACGGTTCTGGCGCATCGCAGGCGAGGAACGCGCCCCCGTTACCTTCGGTTTTGACGCGCACCGCCCGGAAGACGCCTTTGATGCCGCCTCTTTAAAAACCGCGCTTGATATGGTCGACCGGCTTGGTCTCAACTATATCGGCGAGCCCAGACTGCGCCCGCTGCAATAGAAAAGCTATGCCCTGCTCACAGCGGTACTTCGCTGCGCAAGCCGGAGTCCGGAACACAGGAGGAAGGGCGGAAAGGACATTTCTATGACGGAAAAAGAAGTTTCAGAGATTCGTCGCCGGTTCCGTGCAGAAAAGAGCAACATTACACGGATCCGCGGCTGCTACGTAAATGAAAAAAAAGAAATCATCTCTCAGTTCAGCCAACCGATTTCTCAGCTTTCGCAGGAAGAAACGGAGGAAATTCTGGCTATTCTGAAAAAAACGCTTTCCGGCACGCTGAGCAAAAATCTGATCGACATCGAATTTACCACCCGGCAGGTGATGGAGAGCGAAGAACACAGGCTGTTGATGGCGCTGCGCGGCTCCGAACTGAATGATGAGGATGCCGTTGAAGAATTTTACCACCGCGTCATTTCCTCGCTCAGTATGGAGGGGAATTATCTGATCCTTTTGTGCAGCGACAAATACGATGTTCCGTCCTACACGAAGGACGGCGAGAAGGAGGGCGAATCCTCCGATGTGTTCACCTATATTCTCTGCAGCGTCTGCCCGGTAAAACAGACCAAACCGCTGCTGAGCTACTATGTTTACGAAAACCGGTTCCGAAACCTGACGCCGGACTGGATCGTGGCTGCGCCGCAGCTTGGATTTCTTTTTCCTTCGTTTGACGACCGCAGCGCCAATATTTACAACGCCTTGTACTACACACGCGACTGCGCCGAAATACACGAAGAATTTACCGATACGGTCTTTCGTGTTCCCGCTCCGATGCCCGCCGCCGAGCAGAAGGAAACATTTCAGTCGATTCTGGCGGAAACGGTTTCCGAAGACTGCAGCTACGACGTGGTACAGGCGGTACATGAACAATTGAACGGGCTGATTGAGGAGCACAAGGCAAACCGGGAAACAGAGCCCCTGGTCGTTTCCAAAAAAGCCATGGCCCGCGTTTTGGAATCCTGCGGCGTATCAAAACCGCATATTTCCGAGTTTGAGGAAAAGTATGACGACCGCTTTGGCGAAGGAACCGAAATCAGTCCGCGCAATCTGGTGGAGGCACACCGGCTGCAGCTCTGCACACCGGACGTTACCATTAAGGTCAATCCGGACCGCGGCGACCTGGTGGAAACACGCATTATCGATGGCATCAAATACATTCTGATCCGCGCCGAAGACGGTGTTGAGGTCAACGGCATCAACATTCATATCAACTAAGGAGAACCTCATGCTGTTATCTGCCGAGCACATTGACAAAAACTTTGGAACAAAGCAGCTGCTGCGGGACGCCTCGCTCTATCTGAACGAACGCGAAAGAGTCGGCATCATCGGCATCAACGGAACCGGAAAAAGCACGCTGCTGAAAATTCTTGCCAGGCTGGAATCGCCGGATCGCGGAACGGTTTCCGTCAATCCCAATATAAAAACCGTTTATCTGCCGCAGAACCCCCAAATGAGCGATGAGCTTACCGTGTTGGAAGAGGTGTTTGCCGGCCTTCCCCGTGAATTTGCAGAAGAGCGCGGTTACGAAGCAAAAGCAATGCTCCGTCGGCTGGGGATTGCCGATTTTAACGCAAAAATCGGGTCGCTTTCCGGCGGGCAGCGCAAGCGGGTCGCTCTTGCCGGTGCTTTGACGCAGCCGTCCGATCTTCTGATTTTAGACGAACCGACCAATCATCTGGACAACGAAACGGTATGCTGGCTGGAACAGCACCTCTGCCGTTTAAAAAGCGGTCTGATCATGGTGACCCACGACCGGTATTTTTTAGAGCGCGTGGTCGGGCGTATTGTAGAACTGACCGGCGGCAAGCTTTATTCTTTTGAAGCCAATTATTCAAAATATCTGGAACTGAAGGCACAGCGCGAAGAAATGGCGCAGGCCAGCGAACGCAAGCGTCAATCGATTCTGCGGCGGGAGTACCAATGGATCATGCGCGGCGCACGTGCGCGCGGCACAAAAAGCCGGGAACGCACAGAGCGTTACGAGGCTTTGAAAAATCAATCCGCACCGGAAGCCGCAGAATCCGTTCAAATAACCGCCGCATCCAGCCGTTTGGGCCGCAAGACCATTGAACTGGACCATGTTTCCAAGGCGTTCGGCGAACGCCTTGTGATCGATGATTTTTCGTATCTGATCGCGCGAAATGACCGCATTGGCATCGTCGGCAGAAACGGGGCCGGAAAAACGACGCTTCTGAACCTGATCGCCGGGCGGCTTTCTCCTGACTCCGGCACTGTGGAAACGGGCGCCACCGTCAAGATCGGATATTTTAAGCAGGAATGCCGCGAGTTGGACTTTCAGCAGCGTGTTTATGACTTCATCAGCGAAATTGCCGGAGAAGTAAAGACCGACGAAGGCGTTTTTTCCGCTTCACAAATGCTGGAACGGTTTCTCTTTCCTGCCGATCTGCAGTACACGACGATCGGCAGGCTAAGCGGCGGAGAACGCAGGCGGCTTTACCTGCTGAGCATTTTGATGGAAGCTCCGAACGTTCTGCTGCTGGATGAGCCTACCAATGATCTGGACATTGAAACCCTGACTATTTTGGAAGATTATTTGGAATCGTTCCCCGGCGCAGTCCTTGCCGTTTCGCACGACCGCTATTTTCTGGACAAAATTTCCTCCTCCATTTTTGAAGTAACCGACGGCGGCAAGGTTCGTTGTTGGTTGGGAAATTACAGCGAATACGCCGAAAAGCAGGCTACGGAACAGGCTGACGAAAAACCGCAGTCCTCTCCCGAAAAGGCTGCTTCGACCCGTCGGAGCCCCGTGCAGCGCCCCCAAAAGCTGAAGTTCACCTTTCGGGAGGAACGGGAATTTGAATCCATTGACAGCGACATAGCTGCGTTGGAAACGCAGCTCTCTGCCTGCGAAGCGGAGCTGAACGCCTCCGCAAGCGATTACGTTCGCCTTCAGGAACTGACCGCGCAGAAGGAAACGCTGGAAGCCGAGCTGGAGCAAAAAACCGAGCGTTGGGTTTATCTCAACGAGCTTGCGGAAAAAATCAACGCGCAGGAACACGCGTGACCGTAAAACAGACCGTCGGCTGCACGATCTTCTCTCAGACCGCGCGGCTGCATGATAAACAAACAACAGAAAAGGAGCCGAAAAAACATGAATCACGAATGGTCCCTCAGCGAGCTGTATCAGGGATATGACGACCCGAAATTTGCAGCGGACATGGCAAAGCTGGACGGCTGCATTGCTGAATTTACTGAGTTTACCGCCAAGCTGACCGGAGACCCGGCACAGGTGTTGCACCGCGGCGTAGAGCTTTTGAAAAAAATGAACGAAACCGTTGACCTGCTGGGCTCATACGCCTCCCTGAAGCAGGCCGCCAACACGAGTGACTCCGAATCGGTCGCCATGCTCGGCAAGCTGCAGCAAAAGCTCGCTGCCATGGCAGAGCCGCAGACGCTGCTGACCCAGTACGTGGCTTCCGTCGACTGCCTGAACGACGTGATCGCATCGGATCCGCTGCTGACAGAACATGCATTTTTACTGAAAAACATCAAGGAAAACGCGCGTTACACCCTTTCTCCCGACGTGGAAAAGGTGATCAGCCTTTACGAAATCAGCGGTTCCTCCGCCTGGAGCGATCTGCAGGGCTACCTGACCTCCAGCGTACCGGTAGAATATCGCGGAACCACCACCACGCTTTCCGACATTCGCAACAAAGCATACGATCCGGAAGCATCCGTTCGCCGAGACGCTTACGAAGCCGAGCTGAAAGCTTACGACCGCATTCAAAACGGTATCGCTTATTCGCTGAATTCCATCAAATTGGAAACACTGAACCGCTGCCGGCTGCGCGGATATGATTCTCCGCTGGACGAAGCATTGAAAAAGGCGAATATGAAGCGTGAAACTCTGGATGCGCTGCTGGGAGCGATGGAGGAGTACCTGCCAAAATTCTGGGAATATCTGCGTGCCAAAGCAAAGCTCCTTGGCCATGAAAACGGCTTGCCCTGGTACGATCTGTTTGCACCCCTGAAGGGCAGCGACCGCAAATTTACCACCGAGGAATGCCGCGATTATCTGGTTAAGCTGTTTTCCGGTTTTGACGGCGAGGAAGCCGAAATGATCCGCCGCTCCTTCGACGAAGCCTGGA
>JAHZES010000108.1:5509-6984 GCA_019421725.1 Clostridiales bacterium
AGGGCAAGGTCGGCGGAGCCTTCTGTGCTTCGATCCATCCGCTCAGGCAAAGCCGCATTCTGACCAATTACGGCGGCACGCTCGGCGACGTGGTTACGCTTGCGCACGAGCTTGGCCACGCATTCCACAATTACTGCCTTGCAGACAACAGCATCCTGAACATTGACGTCTCCATGCCGGTTGCCGAAACCGCTTCCACGTTCAACGAGGTCGTGGCCATGAACGCAGCCATCTCGGCCGAATCTGATCCGACGGCCCGCCGCGCACTGATTGAAAACCAGCTGATGGACGCCGCGCAGATCATCTGCGATATTTATTCCCGTTATTTGTTCGAAAGCGCTGTTTTTGCGGCACGCGACGACGAATTCATGTTCCCGGACAAGCTTTGTGAAATGATGCTGGACGCCCAGAAAAAAGCATACGGCATCGGTCTGGATCAAAGCTGTCTGCACCCGTATATGTGGGCGTGCAAGTCGCATTATTACAGCGGCAGCCTCAGTTTTTACAACTTCCCCTATGCGTTCGGCGGTCTGTTTGCCCGCGGCCTTTATGCCCAGTACCTTGAAAAGGGCGCCGCGTTTGTTCCTCTTTACAAAAAGCTGCTCAAGGCCACCGGAACCACAACCGTCGAGGACGCCGCGCTCGTTGCCGGGATCGATTTGACTGACCGGCAATTCTGGCGTTCTTCTCTGCAGCTGCTCGCTGACGAGATCGACGAATTCATTGCACTCTGCTGACCGTTCCGCGGCTTTGATCGCTCCACAAAAACGAACCGCTCCTCCGGCATACAGTCGGAAGAGCGGTTCGTTATTCTTTTCGGCGGCCAGCTTTTCGCCGGGCAAACAGGACCAGCAACCCGGCGACGACTGCACAGGCACCCGCTGCAGTCAGAACGCTGCTCCAGCAATCCCATTCCGGCACCAGCAGATTCGGCGAAAGATATGCGCCGCGTTCGTAAAAAAGAGCATCGACCGCAAGCGCCGTTTCTTCCGGCGAAGCATCTGAATTCTCCTGAGCCAGATAGCGCTTCATTTCCTGCATCACTTCGCCGGTACGAAGGTAGAAATACGGCTGTTCTCCCGCAAGACCTTCCTCGCCTGTCTTCATCGGAAGACGGGTGTACCGCCATTCCCGTTGATAGGTCGGCACCGTTGCAAAAAATCCGTACCCGTATTCCGGAATATTATATTCCGGTTCTCCCCTGGCGTTCAGAGCAACCGGCGGACACGAATAAATTTCGGTTCCCTTTTCGAGCGTCACTGCCGGAACCGGCGAGGACGGTGAATCAAAAAAATGCAGCGTCGTCTGCAGCACATAGCTTTTTCCCTTGCCGTAATTTCCGAGGGTGACATTTGCTGCAGCACATTTCTGAAAATCGATCTGCTCCATTGGCAAGCCCTGCTCGTATTGACTGGAAGAATATTTGCTGGGGTTAGATAGCGATACTTTTTACATCTACCATGTTGCGGCGGTCA
>JAHZES010000109.1:0-281 GCA_019421725.1 Clostridiales bacterium
AAGCTCGGCGTGAACCTCGTCAAGACCGAGGAGCCCGGCCGTTGCCTCTGCAATGGGCTTGCTGTCTCCGGTAAGCATAACGGTTCTGCGGATGCCGCAGCGCTTCAGAGCGCGGATGGCCTCGGCGGCATCGGGTTTTGGTTCGTCGGCAATGATCAGATAGCCGACGTAGCGCCCGTCTATGGCAACGTGGACCGCGGTACCGGCCGGCGTGTTTTCTTCAAACGGGATGCCCTCGCGCCGCATCAGCTTTGCGTTGCCTGCGCAGACGGCTTTGCCCT
>JAHZES010000109.1:303-6914 GCA_019421725.1 Clostridiales bacterium
ACCCCGTGGCCGGCGATTTCCTGCACATCGCTTACAGCGTTAAGGTCCGGTGTTTTCCCCCATGCGTCGCGCAGAGAAACGGCGATCGGATGGGTGGAGCCGCTTTCTGCCAAAGCGGCGTCGCGCAGAAGCTCTTCTGCGGAGCAGCCCTGCGGAACGATCTGCTGCACACGGAAAACGCCCTTGGTCAGCGTTCCGGTTTTGTCAAACACAACGGTATCGGTTTGGGCAAGAGTTTCCAGACAGTTGCTTCCCTTTACGAGAACACCCATGCGGGAAGCGCCGCCAATGCCGCCGAAAAAGCTGAGCGGGACGCTGATGACCAGTGCGCAGGGGCAGGAAATGACCAGAAAGACCAGCGCGCGGTACAGCCAGTCGGCAAATACGGCTCCGGGGATCAGCAGCGGAGGCAGAACAGCCAATAGCACGGCCGCAATAACCACGGCCGGTGTATACCAACGTGCAAAGCGGGTAATAAAGGCCTCCGGGCGGGATTTCTTGCTGCTTGCGTTTTCCACCAGATCAAGAATTTTGCTTGCGGTGGATTCTCCGAATTCCTTTTCGACCCGGGCGGTCAGCTCGCCGCTCTGATTGATGCAGCCGCTCAGCAGAGAATCGCCTTTGCCGACCTCGCGCGGGACGGACTCTCCGGTCAGCGCCGCCGTATCCACCATTGAACTGCCCGAAAGAACGGTGCTGTCCAGCGGAATTTTTTCGCCGGGGCGAATGACGATGCTTTCGCCGATCTTCACCTCGTCCGGATCGATCGTCTGAAGCTTGCCGTCGCGGAGGACGTTGGCGGAATCAGGACGAATATCCATCAGATCGGAAATGGAACGGCGCGATTTTGCAACGGCGCGCGCCTGAAACAGTTCGCCGATTTGGTAGAACAGCACGACCACGACGCCTTCTGCGTACAGGCCGATGCACAAAGCGCCGATGGAGGCGACGGCCATCAGGAAGTTTTCGTCGAACACATCGCCGTGGAGAATATTGCGTACCGCGTTCCACAAAACATCGTATGCAATACAGGCGTATGCCAGCCCGAACAGAATAATGGAAACAACAGCCGAAGTCCCTTCGGTAAGCCAACCTGCGGCAAACAGCGCGGACGCAACGATGATTCGGATCAGTTTTTTCTTTTCCGCATTATTCATTTCGATCATTCCTCTGTGACAGATTTGGAGTTATGCTTTCTTCATAATAACGTCCGGCTCAATCCGGCGGACGATTGCCTCGGCGCCCTCAATAATTTCGGCCATGTTGTCCTGCTCGCTTTCAATGGTGAGCTTTGTGGTCATAAAATTCAGGTTTGCCGCCGATACACCGGGCAGCTCCTGCACCGCCTTTTCAATTTTTGCCGCACAGTTCGCGCAGCAGAGACCTTCCAGACGAAATGTTTTTTTCATAAAACATGCACCTCTTTCGTATCAGATAGCTTATAAAGGGAAAAGCAGAAGATAGTTGGTTGAACAATTGTTCAATCGTTGATCCTATTATAGTTGAATGAACACTCAATTGTCAAGAGGGTAACGCAAATTTTTTTATTTCTAATTAAGAAACCCAAAGGCCGACAGCGGGAGCGGGCATATTGGAACAGGCGATTCAAAAGTATTTAATGAGAACGATTTTACGGTGTTTTTAATGAAATAAACCGAACTCTTTTTACATATTTCGCGTTTAAATAGTATTTCTGCATAAACGGAACTAAAATTTTTTGTAAACAATCTGCGTTTTTGCGAATTTTCCATTGCCTTTTAAAAAGAAATGGTGTATGATAGGTGAGCCTGTGAGGAGAAAACCTATTCATTGACAGGCGGTCTGTCGCAACATCCTGACCGGGCGTTCTTTGCCCAAAAAAACTACGGAGGGATTTCCTATGTCCAATAAGTTGACACGCCGCATGGTGGAGGGCGCCATGATCGCGGCGCTTTATGTTGCCCTTACTTATTTTTCCCGGCTGCTCGGGCTTGCCGACGGAGCGGTGCAGTTTCGTCTTTCGGAGCTGCTGACGGTATTGCCCGCGTTTACGCCGGCGGCGGTTCCCGGCCTGACGATCGGCTGTCTGATCGCAAACCTTGGCAGCCCATACGGGATCGCCGACATTATCAGCGGCACGGCGGCTACGTTTTTGGCCGCGCTATGCACCAGGGCGCTGCGAAGGGTTCGCCTGCGGGGCCTTCCGGTTCTGGCGCCGCTGCCGCCGATCCTGTTCAACGGCGTTATCGTCGGCGCAGTTGTTACCATTATGAATAAAGCCGGACATTTGGTTCCATCCGCTTTCACGCTGCCCGTTTTTGCGGCAACGGCGCTTACCGTTGCGCTGGGAGAGCTTGCTGTCTGCGCGGTGGGGGGATATCCCCTGATGCTTCTGCTGGAGCGCAACGGGCTTGCGCAGCGTTGGCAGTGGGATCGGTAATTTTCCGGACGATTCGGAGAGGAGTTTTCCGCTGTGACCAAGTTACAGTCTTCATCATTTCGACTGACGGCCGTTCCAATGGAAAAACGGCAGACCTTTCTTGCGGTTTTATCGACTGTCTCAATTTTTCTGCCGTATTATATTACCTCCTGTGTGATCGCCGCGATTGCGGTTTATGTGATTTGCAGCTCACAGCGCCGCGCGCGGATCGTTTCCATGCCGTACAGCAAGCTCATTTTCGGCGTGGTGGGCGTTGGCGCGGTGGTTTCGCTTGGTTATGCAAATTATACCGGCGCTCTGGTCAGCGCGTTGATCGGCTGCGCGTTGACGGTCGCGCTTTACCTGCGTTCCTTTATGACGCGCCGCCTGTTTGACAGAATGATGGATATTGTCTGTGTGGGCGGGCTTTGCGTCAGCGCGATCGCGGTCGTACAAAAAATGGCCGGCAGCGCTTTTACGCGGCCGTATGCTGTGTTTGACAATCCTAATTTTTTTGCCACCGTAATGGAAATGGTCACGCTGGTTGCAGTATACCGGCTGATGGCAAGCCCTCGCCGCAGCAGCTTCTACTTTGCCGTGGCGGTGTTTTCCGGTTTCGGAGTATATCTCAGCGGGAGTCTGTCCGCATTTGCGGTGTGTGCGGTGGGGATCGCGTTTTACCTTGTTCTTCGCGGCCACGCCAAAGCGAGCCTGCTGGTCGTCGCTTCGGCCGCCGCGTTCGTACTGCTTTCCGGTGAAGCGCTGCCGCGGCTGATGTCGCTGTTGGGCAACGCCGCTGCGAGCGGTCAGGAGGGCGGCGCGGCACAGACCGCAAAGGAAACAGCCACAGAGATTCTTACCGTCCGCCCGGTGGAAGAGGTCGGCGGATCAATCGCCAACCGTTTTTCAATTTGGAAGACGGCAATGATGGCGATTCCGGATCATCTGCTGCTGGGGCAGGGACCGAGCACTTATGCGATGGTTTATTCGCGTTATCTTGGTTTTGCGTCCAGCCATGCGCACAATATGCTTCTGGACGTAATGCTGAATTACGGGCTTCTTGGCGGGGGAGCGATTCTTTTCTTTGCGCTGCAGCAGTTTCATACGGCGGTACGCAAGGTGCGCGAAAGAAAAAGCACCACGACCAATCTGCTGCTGATCGTGCTGTGCGTCATGATGGCAATGCACAGCATGACGGACGTCACGCTGCTTTGGCCGCAGACCGGGCTGCTGTTTCTGCTGATTTATTCTTCTTCCGGAATTCGCACGGTTCCGCAGGCGCGCTGCTTTGTGCTGCGCACGCCGGACTTTACCGCAGGCCACGAGTTTAAGCGCAACATGCAGTAAGGCCGGTCCAGATCGAAATGAAACCAAAAACGCACGGCGCCGGGTTTAATTCCGGAAGCCGTGCGTTTTTTAATACTGTAAAGCTGCAAACAAAAAACCGCCCCTTTGCGGCAAAGGGCGGCTAAAAAAGAGGAGAAAGGAGAATGAAAAAAGTGGTCTTTCCAACAAACGGCCGCGTCCCTGCTCGCTTCCGTTTGCTGTATTTATAGTATAAAAAACAGTTGTGTACGTATTTTGAACGGGATAAGAAGCTTAAAAGAAAAGTTCGTGAAGAATCTGTGAATGCAAAGAAAAGCGTTTGTCGTATGCGAAGATGCGCCCTGTATGTCCGGGCAGAGAGAAAGGCTTCTGAACCTGCGGCGCACCTCAAGCAGAATAAAACAAATTTTAAATCGGTTTTGGTTGCCGGAATAAATTTGTGTTTTTTTTTACGTCGGTTCACAGAAAAGACTTTTTTTTTTTTGTTTCCATGATAGAATAAAGTTGAAATCCATGAAGGAGGTGTATTCCCAATGGCTTATAAAATTTCTGATGATTGCATCAGCTGCGGCGCTTGCCAGGCTGAGTGCCCCGTCTCCGCAATTTCCGAGGGCGATGGCAAATACGAGATCGATGCGGATACCTGCATCGAGTGCGGCGCCTGCAATGGCGTTTGCCCGGTTGGAGCTCCCCAGCCGCAATAATTGACCTGTAAAAAAGAAAAGCTGCAGTAAACAGGGGACGTCTCCGTTTGCTGCGGCTTTTCTTTTTGAATGCTGCGTGCGGTTTTGAAAGTCCGCAGCAGACAGTAAGTAATTTCTGCCGGACGCAAAACGTCGGCCACACCCGAAAGGAGTGTTGAGTATGTCAGTTCGCTATTTAATCACCGGCGCGGCCGCGCCGTTGGCCGAGGCGTATTACCGTTTGCGCCGCCAGCCTCCGCTCTATACGCGCTATTCACTGGCGACGCTACATTCAAACGCGGCCTTTTCTCATGAAAAGGCCGATCACGAACTGGGGTATCGGGTAACGCCGCTGCGTGTTACGCTTCAGGATACGGTGCGGTGGCTCGGCGAGCAGGGGAGAATTTAAGTTTTACGGCAGAGATCGCAAAAAACACAGCAAGCGCCGCCTAAGGGCAGCCGCTTGCTGTGTTTTTCAAAATATCAAAGACTCGACAAACCATTCTGTAACGATTATAATTACAGTAAAGAAAAGCGAATATCAGTTCGCTTTTCCGGAAAAATTAAAACAATCCAAATCTAATGCTGCACAAGTTGCAAAGAAGGGATGGTCAGCAATGGCAATGATAACGATTACAAAGGAAAATTTTGAAAAGGAAGTTCTGCGGGCCGAAAAGCCGGTAATGGTAGATTTTTGGGCGACCTGGTGCGGACCGTGCCGCATGCTTTCGCCGATCATCGATCAGTTGGCGGAGGAGCGCACCGACGCTGTGTTCGGCAAGGTAGATGTGGACGAGCAGCGGGAGCTTGCCGCCCAGTTTGGCATCATGAGCATTCCGACTGTGGTAGTGTTTAAGGGAGGAAAAGCCGTCCGCCAAACAGTCGGCGCACAACCGAAGGCCGCTTTGGAGAAAATGCTGGAGGATATTTAATGAAAGAATGAGCCTCGGCGCTGCTCGCAAACGGGACTGCTGCGGCATTTTTGACCTGGCTTACCCTGCAGAGGGCGGCGCAGAAGCCGAATCTGCTCCGGAAAGCAGGAGATACGGTCAACGAAGCTATTCTGCTCTGCGGGGGTAAATTCTCATTGCGCGTGCCGGGAAAATATGATATTCTTGAAGCGGGTGCCGTACCGGACAGCGGCGCAGGCCAAAGAGAAAAACGGAGCGGATGCAGATGAATTCACAGGGCTATTACCGTGTGCTTGACGGAACTGTAAATAATTTCGCCAATGGAGATCTTCCGTTGGTGGTCAACTGTACGGGACAATGCGTAATGGAGTTTCCGTTTGAAACGCAGGACAACCGGCAGGACAATTATCTGCTGTATCTTTACTCCGGAGAGCTGACTGTATGGATCGGCGGCGAGCGCAGGGTGCTGCATGCCGGCCAGGCGATCGTGTTTTACAGCGGAAAGCCTTACCGTTACCAAAGCGCGGCGGGGGAACCGATTCTGTATTATTGGGTGCATATTGCCGGCAGCAGGGCGAGAGATCTGCTGCGGCGCTGCGGATTAGAAGATCACAGGCCGATGACGATCGGTCTGCAGGAGGAGCTGGTTCTCTGCTTTCAGCGGCTTTTTTCGGAATTTATCCGCCGTGAAGAGTGCTTTGACCTGTGTACGGGGGCGCTGGCGGCGCAGCTTTGTGTGATGGTCGGGCGCCTGTATGCGCGCAGTGAGCACAGAGGCGCGGCGCATACCGATCGTCTCGTTGAATCGCTGGATTATATTCATCGGAATTACTGCGAAGAGATTCCGATCGCTCAGCTGGCGCAAATGGAGCATCTGAGCGCCAGCCAGTACCGGGCGGTGTTCCGCAGTGCAACGGGCGTTTCTCCGCGCGCCTATGTCACGATGCTGCGTATGCACCGGGCCCGTGAGCTGATCGTGCAGACAAGCCTTCCGTTCGGGGAAATTGCCGAACAGCTTGGGTATCGCGATCCGCTTTATTTCAGCCGCGTTTTCCGGGAAAATTGCGGTGTTTCTCCACGGGAGTATCGAAGACGACCCCGGGAAGAAGCCCGTGGCTGACAGACGCTGCCGCGTTCGGATCACCGGCCGGAAATTTTGCGCGCCCGCAGCGGATAGAAAAAAGAAAAGCCTGAAATCACATTTTACTGCGATTTCAGGCTTTTTGTCTGGAGCTGGTTGACGGACTTGAACCCCCGACCTGCTGATTACAAATCAGCTGCTCTACCAACTGA
>JAHZES010000011.1 GCA_019421725.1 Clostridiales bacterium
AGCTGATTTTCTTCTGCCAACCGTTCCGTCAGCGGCAGAATATTGTCCCGCAGCGACTGTTCGCAGTAGCCCGGAAGTCCCATATTGACATCATACATGGACGGCGGCTTGACAAGGAAAATTTTCGGTTCCTTTCCTATGGACCGATAAGCGCAAATCAGGTCGGTATACCCCGACAAAAAGCCCTCCGCCCCCTGCTCGCTCCAGTTACAGTCTCGGCTGTCGTTCGTTCCGAGCATGATAAACACAACATCCGGCGCGGCATTCAGGCTGGCGGGATAATTTGCGTAATGCTGATACGCCGGATTGGCGTAACCGCAGCTGTTGCCGTTGTAATACCGCCCGGAATACATAGCCGTCGCCCCGTCGCTGCCAAAGTTCAGAATCTCGGCATTCCATCGGTTGTCTGACTGCATCATGCTTTTCAGCTCCCGCAAAAAACCGCCGATATATGTAATACTGTCGCCCACACAGGCGACCCGAACCGTCGGTTTTTCGGCTGTAGCGCAAACACCCCCGCGCAGCGCCAGCAGCGCCGTCAGGATCAATGCAAGCAGGCCGGACGAAATACGCCTCATTTTCCCTCGCACCCTCTTTTTGGCTCGATCAGGTCCCGCCTCAGCGGGTCTCCAACCCGTTTTTCAACTTCGCAGCGGTCAGCGTGTTCTGCATCAGCATGGCGATGGTCATCGGCCCGACGCCGCCCGGAACCGGGGTAATGTAAGACGCGACCGGCTCAACAGCGGCAAAATCGACGTCGCCGCAAAGCTTTCCTTCCGCGTTGCGGTTCATTCCCACGTCGATCACCACCGCGCCCGGCTTCACCATGTCTGCCGTCACAAATGCCGCTTTTCCCACCGCGGCAACCAGAATATCGGCCCGGCGGCACACTTCGGCCAGGTTTTTCGTGCGGCTGTGACAGATAGTGACCGTACCGTTACGGTGCAGCAGCAGCATTCCCATCGGCTTGCCGACAATATTGCTGCGGCCGATCACCACGCATTCCTTGCCGCCGATCTCAATATTCTCGCTTTTGAGCATCTCCATAATACCTGCAGGCGTGCAGGGAAGAAAATGATAATCGCCGATCATAATCCGCCCCACATTTGCCGGATGAAACGCATCCACATCCTTTGAAGGGTCGATCGCTTCGATCACGGCCTTTTCGTCCAGATGCTTCGGCAGGGGCAACTGAACCAGAATTCCGTTAATTTTATCGTCTGCATTAAGCCTTCTGACAAGCGCCAAAAGCTCTTCCATCGTTGTCTGTGCCGGCAGCGCATGCTCTTCGCTGTAAAAGCCGACTTCGGCACAGGCCTTCTTCTTATTGTTGACATAAACGCGGGAAGCGGGATCATCACCCACGATTACCACCGCCAGACCGGGAGTGATCCCCTTCTTTTTCAACTCTGCGGTTTCGTCCGCAACGCGCGCCTTGACCTGCGCCGACACCATTTTTCCACTGATTAGCTTTGCCACAAAGCATCCTTCCTTTCATCTGAAAACAAAAAACGCGGCCGCCCGGCAAATTTTCCGGACGGTTCGCGTAAAAAACACCCCTTACTCGCTCTTCTTTTCTGCGGGATCCGCCTCTTCCGCAGCAGGCTCCTCCGGCACAGACGGTTCGGCGGGCTTGTCTTCGCCCTCTTCTTCGGAGCTCTCCGCATCGGCGAGCGCATCCGTCTCGGTGAAGGCGTCGTCGTCAACCAGCTTACCGGCAATGGAAAGCTTTGCCGCCTTTTCTTCCGCCTTTCTTGCCTTTTCAGCGGCAAGCGCTTCGTTCTGCAGCCGCAGACCCTCCTCCCCGAAGACGCTGCAGCGTTTGCGGAACACGATCAACAAAACGATGCTGGCAAGCACAAAGATTCCCGCCAGGAAGCGGGAAATACGGTACGGCCCCATCATCAGGCTGTCCGTGCGCAGCTCCTCGATCCAGAAGCGGCCGACACCGTACCACAGCATATAAAGCAGAAAAATCTGTCCGTCGTACTTTTTCCACTTTTTTGAGAATATGTGCAACAGCAAAAAGCCCAGCAAGCACCAGATAGACTCGTAAAGAAAACAGGGGTGCACCGGCATGGACGGGTCAACGGTAACACCCTGCGCCGCCAGCGTGGATTTTACCGAAGAAAGATAATTGTATGTCGCCTGGCTGTACATACCCCACGGTAGATTGGTGTTGCTGCCAAACGCTTCCTGATTCACAAAGTTTCCCCAACGGCCGATCCCCTGACCGATCAGAAAGCCGAGGCTCGCCAGATCCAGCATGGCAAGCGGATGTACCTTGCGCCATTTGCAAAGAAAGTACCCCGAAAGCATTCCGGCAATAATGCCGCCGTAAATGCCGAGACCACCTTCGTAAATTTTAAGCATGTCCCAAAATGGCCGGCCGGCATATTCGCTGAAATTGAAAATCACATAATATGCCCTTGCTCCAATGATCCCGATAATCACACTGAGAAATACCACGTCGGTCATGCGGTCGCCGTCAATACCGAATCTTTTCGCGTTTCTGAACGCGTAAAGCAGCGCCAGCAAAAGCCCGAGGCCGATCAGAATACCGTACCAGCGGACTTCGAACTGACCGATGGAAAAGGCAACCGCGTTGATATCCAGTGAAAACCACGGCGAGCTGCTGCTGGAACCAAAGGAAACCGTTCCGGAAAAACCGTTCATAGCTGTATCATTCCTTTTCTGAAAAGTTTGTTTATAAAACAGGAAGCCTGCGGCGCCGCGGGCCTTCTCCGCGCAGAAGATATGCTTCTGCACGGTTTGTCTTTGTGCGCTGCAAACGCCCGTTTAGCCGGACAAAACTACCTGCAGACAACGGAAAGCGCAGAAAACCGTTCATCAAGCTGTTCCTCAAGGCGGCGCAGAACGTCTTCACGCGTTACACGCATCGCCAACTCAATTTCCTCTCCAAACCGACGACCGGAAAACGCCGCCTCCACCATGCGGTTGGCAATTGCTCCCGCGCTGCCGAGCGCCGATACCGCTCTGCCGTATACGGTACGGCGTGCGCACTCAAACGTTTCGAAATCAATTCCCTCGCGGCGCAGCCTTGCGATCTCTTTTTTGATTTCATCCGCCGCACGGTCCGGCTCGCGGGATTCTCCTCCAAAAAGCACCGAGGCATAACCGGGGCCCTCAAAATATTCACAGCCGAATGTGGAATTGATCCACCCGCGGTCAAGCAGCCTCCTGTAAAGCGGAGAAGATTCCGAACCAAGCAGTTCCAGCAGGATATCGGTCTCCACCATGCGGCGTGACGAAGCTCTTGAGATCGCCTGCTCTTTAAATCCCAGCTGAAACAGCGGCACCGCAACGGGAAAGTGCTGCTCGATCCGAGTTTTTACTACCTGCCGCGGCTCTTCCTCAAAGACGCTTTCCGGCTTCCCCTTCGCTTTAGCGGGGCGGATCCAGCGGTCCGCCATTGCAAAAACGGCATCCGCATCTACATTCCCCGCGACGCAAAGCACCATGTTTTCCGGCCGGTAAAACGCATTGTAACAGCGGTATAGCAAATCGGCGTCTATTTTCGCAATCGACTGTACCGTTCCCGCAATATCCAGCCTCACCGGATGATTGTGATAAAGCGCTTCAAGCAGGTTCCAAACAACGCGCCGCTCGGGATCATCCAGGCACATCTGAATTTCCTGTCCGATGATCCCCTGTTCCTTCCGCACGGTTTCAGCCGTAAAATACGGCGATTGAACAAAATCCAGTAAAATCTCCAGCGAGTCCCCAAAGTTGTGCGAACAGGAAAACAAATAGCAGGTTTTATCAAAGGAGGTGTACGCGTTGGCGCTGGCGCCCGTTTTGGCGTACCTTGCAAACGCATCCTCGTTTTCGTTTTCAAACAGCTTATGCTCCAAAAAATGTGCGATCCCCGCCGGAACCGCTGAGGGACGTTCCTCTCCCGGCACACGAAAACAGTTGTTCACCGAGCCGTATGCGGTTCCCAAAATAGCATATGCCGAGGAGTAGCCCTTTTTAGGGCATACAAATACACGCAGCCCGCTCTCGTGCTCCGCAGCAAAAACAGAATCTCCGCAAACAGAATACTGCATTTTATTTTTCATCTTCAGCGCCGCCTTTCTTCTGCGGGGCTGCTCCCGCAAGCAGGAACACCGCACCGGGACGCAGCGCATTGGCTGCGGCAACTATCTGTTCCCGCGTAACCTCCCGGATCCTGCGCTCGGTCTGTTCCGGAAGCTCCGGTTGCTGCTGCATGCACTGCTGCAGCAGCCACTCGTCCATCCCCGCCGGAGAGTCGGAAACGGAGCAAAAGCTGTCGCATACGCTGCGGCGCGCGTTTTCCATCTCTTCATCGGTAAAATCTCCGTTTTGCAGCGCGTGCAGCTGGCGGAGGATCTCTTCCTCCGCGCGGACGGCGTTTTGTTCCTCCACGCCGCTTTCCACCAGCAGAACTCCTTTCGCACGCACAAAGTGCGCAGAGCAGTAATAGCAAAGGCTCAATTTCTCACGCACATTCAGAAAGAGCCTGGAATGCGGCGTTCCGCCGAACATCGCGCAAAACAGCCGCATTGCCGGAACCGCCTTGTCCGGCTCTGCAACCGTACTGCAAAATCCCATGACCATTTTGCACTGTGAAAGCTCCGAACGCTCCGTGCTGCGGCGAACGGCCTCTCCTCCGCGCGGCAGCTGCGCTCCGCACACGACAGGCCCCCGCACGGCAATTGCCTTCAATTCCTGTGCAAAGCCCATTGCAGCGGCGCGAACAGCCTCGGTCCCGATCGCCGTAATCCGAATACGCGCCGTGCGCAAAAGCCTTTCCCACGCGGCAAATACCTCCTGTGCAGTCAGTTTCTCCAGCCGCTCTTTTGTTCCCAGCCTGCCGCAGGCATAAGCTTCTCCGCGGCAAAGCAGCTCTTCCGCACGATTTTTTGCATAAATGCGCTTATCGTTAAATTCCGAATCCAGCTCTTCGCAAAGCTGGCGGCGCTCCTGCTCCAGATCCTCCGCCCGAAATGCACCGTTCTCCAGCACCGGACGAAAGATCATATTTCTCAGCAGAGAGACCCCTTGTTCCGCCAGTTTCTCGCCGTTCGGCACATATCGGTCGTCCAGCAGCGAAAGCGTGAACGTCAGCGCCTGCGTTTCTCCAATTTTTCGAACCCGTCCGCCGATCCACGCGCCATACAGCATGGCAAGACGCCGGTTCAACGACGTAAAATCGGGGCAATCGGCACAGGCTCTGGTCAAAATACCCGGCAGCATCGCATTGGCAGACGCAATCTCTTCCCGAAGCGGCACTAAAAAGCTGACGGTAACTCTCGCAGTTTTATAGCGCGAATCGGGCAAATACAGCAGCTCTGCACCGCTGCAAAGAGTTATTTGCTCCAAAACACTCACATTCCTTCCCGTCGGTTTTCGAAAACTGTATGGCGTCGGAATCCGTTTCGTTTTTTAACACCCGGATTCACGGTTACCTTGTGCTCAAACCACTGAAATATGCTTTATTCTACCACAACTTTTCTTTGGATGCAATGTTGTTATTTTTCTGCGCATCCGCTATAATGGTTTTATTTGGTGCACCGCAATTCATCAGTGCACACGGAGGGATCGCGATGTTTGCAAAATTGAACAGCATGGGTATCTTTGGAATGGATGCATACCCCGTCTCGGTGGAAACTGATCTTTCCCAGGGGCTGCCGTCCTTTGACGTGGTCGGTCTGCCGGACGCTTCTGTACGCGAATCACGAGAGAGAGTGCGGGCAGCAATGAAAAACTGTGGACTGGACTTTCCCGTCAGCCGTATTACCATCAATCTTGCCCCCGCCGATATCCGCAAGGAGGGCCCGATTTACGACCTGCCGTTTTTATTGGCGCTGCTGCTTGCCACAGGGCAGATCGACAGCTCGCTGGACGGCTGCGTGTTTGTGGGAGAGCTTTCACTTTCCGGCGAGGTACGGCGTGTAAACGGCGTGCTTTCCATGGCTCTGAAAGCAAAGGAATGCGGATTTCATTCTCTTTACGTTCCCGCCGGCAACGCTGCCGAAGGCGCGATTGTACAGGGGCTGCGTGTTTACCCGGTACGCCACCTTGACGAACTGCTGCGCCATCTGCGCGGAGAGCAGGCGCTGGAGCCGGCTGTTTTTGACCCCGAACGCCAGTCCCCTGTTTCTGCCGCGCCGGATTTTTCGGAGGTTCGCGGTCAGCAAGAGGCAAAGCGGGCGCTGGAAATTGCCGCCGCCGGCGGTCACAACGTGCTGCTGATCGGTCCGCCGGGTTCCGGAAAAAGCATGCTCGCCAAGCGAATTCCGTCCATTCTGCCGGAAATGACGTTCGAAGAATCAATTGAAACCACGCGGCTGCACTCGATTGCCGGAACGCTGACCGACGACGCGCCGCTGATCACCTCGCGGCCCTTCCGCGCGCCGCACCACACCATCTCTCCGCCCGGGCTTTCGGGAGGCGGAAGCATCCCCCATCCCGGAGAAATTTCCCTGGCGCACAACGGCGTTCTGTTTTTGGACGAGCTGCCCGAATTTTCCCGTGCGGCAATGGAAATTCTGCGCCAGCCGATCGAGGACGGCAAAGTGACCATCTCACGCGTTTCCGCAACGTATTCCTATCCCTGCTCCATCATGCTCGTTGCCGCGATGAACCCCTGCCCCTGCGGATACTTCGGCCACCCGACCCATCCCTGCTCCTGTTCGGCGCAAGCAGTCGCACGGTATCTTGGACGTGTCTCCGGCCCCCTGCTCGACCGGCTCGATCTGCACGTTGAAGTTCCCCCGGTCGATTACGCCTCTCTTGCCTCTTCGCAGCCCGCAGAAAGCAGCGCGTCTATCCGCTACCGCGTCAACGCCGCACGAAAATTGCAGCAGCAGCGTTACAACGGCACGGGGATCACCTGCAACGCCAGGCTGACCTCTGCGCTGCTGCGCGAAAGCTGCCCGATGACCGAACGCGCCGAGAACCTGATGCATCGCGCCTTTGACCGGCTTGGGCTTTCCGCACGAGCCTATGACCGCATTTTAAAGGTGGCGCGTACCATTGCCGATTTGGACGGCTGCGAGGTGATCGACGGCGTTCACGTCAGCGAGGCCGTGCAGCACCGCAGTCTGGACCGAAAATACTGGCCCGGCGGAGGAGAATGATCCTCCTCTTTTGAAACAATAATACAAACAACCGGAAAGGATGTCGAAATTTATGATCACACATATTGTTTTTTGGAAGCTGATGGAAGACGAGCAGCATGATTCGAAGGCGAACGCCGCGCGCATCAAGCGCGAGCTTGAAGCACTGGTCGGGGTTGTCCCCGGCCTGCTTTCCGCCCAGGTAGGGCTGGCAATGGACCCTGCCGGCGAGTATAACCTCTGTCTGCTGAGCACCTTTGAGAATGCCGCTTCGTTGAAAGCATACCGCACCAACCCCGAACACGTAAAGGTATCGGATTTTGTACACACGGCGATCTCCGCACGGACCGCCATTGATTTTGAAAATGACAATATTCTGGACACCGGTATTGACCCTTATGTCTTTTGACGGAAAAGCTAAAATACGTCTGCTTTTCTCATCATATTTCACGGTACTTCGCGCAAAGTTAACAATTTTGCCCTTGCATCTTCTAAAAGAAAGCAGTACAATAGGATGCATTGCCGCAGCGGCGCTTTTTTCTGCAGCGCCGCCAGAAACAATACTCATCCCAAACCGTCTTCCGGGTTTTCTGTAAGGAGTGATCCCTATGAACGGACACAATCAAAAAAAAGGAAAACTCAAAGCCTCCCCGAAGCGCATTGCCATGCGCATCGCCGTATGCTTTCTTTCCGTTATTTTTTTCCTTTCTGCCACCGGCGTTCTGTATGTACGCTCCATGCTGGGAAAGGTGCAGCACACCGTGATCAAGGGAAATGAATCTCTCACGCTTTCCGAGATTTACGGCGACGACGTTTCTTTTGCCGACGTTCCCGACTCCATTGAAAAAATTCAGGATTCCCGCAAGCAATACGAAGCGATCCAGGGAGTCGAGCTGCTGCAGGCCGATTATATTCAGAATATTTTGCTGATCGGTTCCGATACCCGTCGGAGCGGCGCCGCCGGCAATTCCGATTCGATGATCCTGGTTTCCATTAATCATCACACCAAAAAAATCCATTTGATCTCACTGATGCGCGCCATGTATGTCCGAATCCCGAAATCTACGGGCGCCCAGTGGGGAATGCTCAACGCCGCAGTACCGTGGGGCGGCCCGGAGCTGCTGGCAAAAACAATCGAAAATAACTTCCGCGTTAAAGTAGACGATTACGCATTGGTGGATTTCAGCGGATTTTCCCGGCTGGTCGATCTCGCTGGCGGGCTGGACCTGACGCTGAGTGCCGCAGAAGCTGCCTATCTGACACACGACCGCGAATGCTCCGGCTCCTTTCAGGCCGGCCAGGCGCATTTAAACGGCAGTCAGGCGCTTTCCTATGCGCGGATGCGCCACACGGATAACGACTTCAAGCGCACCGGGCGTCAGCGTACCGTGATAGAGCTGCTGCTGAAGAAAGCGTTTTCCATGAATCTTTCTCAACTGCACTCCTTCGCTTCCGAACTGCTGCCGCTGATCAACACCAGCCTTTCGCAGGGGGAAATTCTCTCCATGGTCGGCATGGTGGCCGATCTTTCCTCTTACGAAATAGATCAGATGATGCTCCCCGTGGAAAATGAAAGCGGCCAAACTTACGAAGGTATGATGTATGTCAACGGTATGGAGGTTTATCAGGTAAACTACTATACGAACGTAACCGCTTTGCGGAATCTGATCCTCGACGACTGATTTTCTGCTGCGGAATTCTGTGCAGCATTCTCTTTTCAAAGCGCCAAACGCCCCGGCTCCAGACTGCAATTGCTGGAACCGGGGCGTTTTCGTCGGTACTGTTGCTTTAAGATTCGTCCCACAGAACGATCTCACCCTGCTGCAGGGTTTGCGGCACACAAATGATTCTCTGATTTTCAGAACCGCGAAATTTCAACCGAATGTTCTTTTTCTCTTCAATAAATTCGCCGTCTACCAGAATGTCGAGACAGCGCAGCAGCGCCAATGCCGTCTGCTTTTCGCCGACCTTTCCCGCCAGAATATCTTCTATTTGGTACCCCGTATAGCACCAGATGGTCTTTTGCGGGAACTCTTCACGCACCCTTCTGCACAGCCGCAGTAAAGCGAGTTGGTTCTGCGGCTCAAACGGCTCGCCGCCCAACAGAGAAAGCCCGTTGATATAAGCCGGCGCAAGCGATGCCAGAATTTCGTTTTCCTGCTTTTCCCCAAACAATTCTCCGTAATTAAAATCCCAGGCAACCGCATTAAAGCAGCCCTTGCAGCGGTGTGTACAGCCGCTGACAAAAAGCGAGGTTCTGACGCCAATTCCGTTGGCGATGTCACAGTATTTGACCGTTGCGTAATTCAAAGCCGATTTCTCCTATTTCGCGGCGCACTGCAACTGTAAAGCCCGACCGGATCTTTTTCCGGTCGGGCAGCTTTATTCCGTTACAGATGCAGCACGCGCTCCTTGATTTCCTGCGTACGTCCCTGATTCCAGTACTGCGTGCCAATATAACCGCAGGTGCGGCGGGCAACGTTCATCTTGCTCTGATCGGTGTTGCCGCAGTTCGGGCATTTCCAAATCAGCTTGCCGTCCTCTTCTTCGATCTGAATTTCACCGTCAAAGCCACAGACCTGACAGTAATCGGACTTTGTATTGAGCTCTGCATACATAATATGCTCATAAATAAACCGGATCACCTGCATAACCGCTTCCAGATTATTCTGCATATTCGGCACTTCAACATAGCTGATGGCCCCGCCCGGAGAGAGCGCCTGAAACTGCGATTCAAATGCCAGCTTTGTAAATGCATCGATTTTTTCGGTCACATGAACATGGTAGCTGTTTGTAATATAGCCTTTGTCCGTAATCCCTTCAATAATGCCAAAACGCTTCTGCAGGCACTTGGCAAATTTATAGGTGGTCGATTCCAACGGAGTTCCGTAAAGACTGAAATCAATGTTGTGCCGCGTTTTCCAATCCTTGCAGGCGTCGTTCATATGCTGCATGACCTTAAGCGCAAACGGCGTTGCACTGGGATCCGTATGGGATTTGCCCGTCATATATTTCACGCATTCGTAAAGCCCTGCATACCCAAGCGAAATAGTCGAATAACCACCATAAAGCAGCTTATCGATCGGCTCTCCTTTTTTCAGCCGTGCCAACGCGCCGTATTGCCACAAAATCGGCGCAGCGTCCGAAAGCGTTCCCTTCAGGCGCTCATGGCGGCAAAGCAGCGCACGATGGCAAAGCTCGAGCCGTTCATCGAAAACTTTCCAAAATTTTTCAATATTTCCTCCGGACGAGAGCGCCACATCCACCAAATTGATCGTGACCACTCCCTGATTGAAGCGGCCGTAATATTTCGGCTTATTTGTTTCCGGATCAACATACGGCGTCAGGAAAGAACGGCATCCCATGCAGGTATAGCACTGACCCTGCCCGTTTTTATCCACCTTCAGCTGCTTCATGATCTTTTCGGAAATATAGTCCGGCACCATACGCCGGGCCGTACATTTTGCCGCCAGCTCGGTCAGGTAATAGTACGGAGAATCCGGATGAATATTTTCCTCCTCCAGCACGTAAATCAGCTTTGGAAACGCCGGCGTAACCCAGACTCCCGCCTCGTTTTTCACGCCCTGGTAGCGCTGTAGCAGCGTCTCTTCAATAATCAGCGCAAGATCCTGCTTTTCCTGTTCGTTCTTTGCTTCGCCCAGATACATAAAAACCGTTACAAACGGCGCCTGGCCGTTCGTGGTAAGCAGGGTAACCACCTGATACTGAATGGTCTGAACTCCTCGGCGAATCTCATCCCGCAGACGGGCCGCAACCATCCGATCCAGCTTTTCCTGCGAAACCTCTACGCCGAGATCCTTCATTTCCGCCTGCACCACCCGGCGGATCTTTTCGCGGCTGATCTGGACGAACGGCGCCAGATGCGTAAGAGAGATGGACTGGCCGCCATACTGGTTGCTTGCCACCTGCGCGATGATCTGTGTTGCAATGTTGCAGGCGGTCGAAAAACTGTGCGGCTTCTCAATCATCGTTCCGGAAATAACGGTTCCGTTCTGGAGCATATCCTCCAGATTGACCAGATCGCAGTTGTGCATGTGCTGCGCGTAATAGTCGGTATCATGAAAATGGATGATCCCTTCGTTGTGCGCATCGACAATATCCTGCGGCAGCAGAATACGCGTGGTAATGTCACGGCTGACCTCTCCCGCCATATAATCACGCTGTACACTGTTGACCGTCGGGTTTTTGTTGGAGTTCTCCTGTTTGGCCTCTTCGTTATTGCATTCGATAAGGCTGAGGATCTTGTCGTCGGTCGTGTTGGAACGGCGAACCAGATTACGCGTATAACGGTAGGTAATATACTGCTTTGCAACCTCATAAGCACCGTTTGCCATAATGTGCTTTTCCACAAGATCCTGAATTTCCTCCACGCCCGCCGCGCGGCCAAGCGCCTGACAGGCGTTTTCCACGGCCTGAGCAATTCTGCGGATCTGTACGGGCGTAAGCCGTGCGCCTTCTTCCACGGTAACGTTCGCCTTACCGATAGCCACCATAATTTTGGTAATATCGAACGCTTCTTCTGTTCCGTTCCGCTTAATAATCTTCATCTGCGCCACCATCCTTTCCTCTTTGCCGCATAACCCATCCGCTTTTTTCCGCTCCGTATAATTCTCGCCAATAAAACACAATATATTGTGTTTTTATCGCATTTTTCGCCCCGTTCGATCAATCGATAGTACTTTACTATCTTATCACTCATTCTGCACACTGTCAATACATTAAAACATTTTGAGCAATAAAAGCAAACTTGCCTCGCCATACCGACCGCGTATATTCGCAAAACAGCCCGGCAAACAAACCGACGGTTAAACCGCCGATCTGCCTGCCAGGCCGAAAAGGTCTGCCGCGCCCGCCTGCTTTGTTTCCCGTTGTTGCAGCGAAGCGCCCCGCACGAACGTCATGCTTCGGTCATAATAATCTCGCCGCGGGATGCTTCGTCGTCGCGGATCAGTTCTCCGAGCTGCGGCAGCGTGATTTTTCCCCGCAGCGGATTTTTGATACTGTCAACCGGCGCCGTAAGCGTAGCCTCCACCTCCGACTTTTCAAAACAGAGATCGGCGCCCGTCAGCTCACAGTCGATCAGCCGCAGATTAGTGCAGTAGCAAAGCGGCTGCGTTCCTGTAATTTTACAGCGAATCAACGTCAAATGATCGGAATACCACGCAAGATATTCTCCGTTCACCACGCTGTCGCGCACCGTTACATTTTCGGAATGCCAGAACGCATCCTTCGTATTGAGCACACAGTTGCTCAGCTCCGCGCCGCGCACATACTGAAAGGAATACTTGCCGCGAAAATTCAGTCGGCTGCAAAAAATCTGTTCGCTGCGCATCAGAAAGTATTCGCTTTCCGCCGTGCAGTTTTCCATTTGCAGATTATGCACCGACCAACCGAATTCCGGCGAGAGAATATCGCACTGTATCAGCGAGACATCCCTGCACTCGCGCAGGGCCTTGATTCCGTAATCGAAACGTGGTCGGAATACCAGAGCGCCGCACGGCAAAGCGGGGTCATCTCTGTGTTTTCAATAGAGACGTAATGGTCGTGCCAGAATGGATACCGCAAGTTGCAGAAGCAGTCCTGCACTGCCACATCGGTACATTCCTTCAACGCGCTTTCCCCATCCGCGGGCCCGTCGAACCGGCAGTTGGATAAAATGATCCCGCTTTTGCCGTAAAACGCGCGTTCCGCATCAAACGATCGTCCGCTGATTCTTTCAGGCTGTTCCATTCCTGTAAGTCACACCTTTTTGATAAAAATAACGGCTCGCATGAATGCAAACCGTTTTTGTTTCTTTTAGTATAATCCTTACAGTCAACTCTAAGTCAAGTGATTTTTCAATATTTCGCTTGACAATTCTCCTCAGCCGAGTATAATTGTTCATTAATGAACGGTTCAAAAAAGGATGATTTTATATGATGACCGCAGCCGACTTTTTTAATCTTACACAGCAGTTTCAAAAAACATACGAAAGGCTTTTGGGCTGTACTGCAGAATCCTGCGGCGTTTCACGCATTGAGCTGGACATCCTGCTGTTTTTGCGGAATAATCCGGGCTGCGATACCGCCCACGACATTGTCCGGATCCGCAGAATCGCCAAGTCGCATGTTTCAAAGGCGGTTGAGCTGCTGTGCCGGCGCGGCTACCTCTCTGCCGAAACTGACAAAACCGATCGCCGTATCGTTCGGCTCAGACTGCTTCCTGCAGCCGAAGAAACCGTAAAGGCAGGCAAAAAAACGCAGCAGGCCTTTGTGCGGGAAATTCTTCGGGGAATTTCTGACGAAGAACTGCAGACCATGCGGCACGTTTTGGAACAGATGAACCGCAATATTCAAACCACACCCTGATTCCTGTTCGGAACGGGGCAATCGAAAAGAGGCTTTTTATATGCTGCTGAAATGGATCGTTTGTATTATCGCAGGGCTGGGCGCCGGAATCGGCACCGGATTAGCCGGGCTTTCTGCCGCCGCTGTTATCTCTCCCATGCTGATCACCTTCCTCGGATTTGACGCCTATTCGGCCGTTGGGATCGCATTGGCCTCCGATGTGCTCGCATCGGCCATATCGGCGCGAACCTATGCAAAAAACAAGAACCTGGACATCAAAAACGGGTTGGTTATGTTGTGCTCCGTACTGGTGTTTACTTTAGCAGGCAGCTACATTGCCTCGTTGGTTCCCAACACTACCATGGGAAGCTTTTCGGTCGTGATGACTCTTTTGCTTGGCATCAAATTCATCCTCCGCCCGGTGATGACCACCAGAGAGCGCATGGCGCAGAAAAGTACGCGAACCAAAATCATTCAATCTGTTCTCTGCGGCGCTTTGATCGGCTTCATCTGCGGCTTTATCGGCGCGGGCGGCGGTATGATGATGCTGTTGATCCTGACAAGCGTTTTAGGGTATGAGCTCAAAACAGCCGTCGGCACCAGCGTGTTTATTATGACCTTTACCGCGCTTACCGGCGCAATTTCACATTTTTCAATCAGCGGGGCCCTTCCGGACCTTACCGCTCTGGTCCTGTGCGTCTTCTTTACACTGCTCGGCGCTCTGCTCTCCGCAAAATTTGCGAACAAAGCGCCGGCCGCAACACTCAACCGTGTTACAGGAATCGTATTGACCGTTCTGGGCGCCGCCATGCTGGCGGTAAAGCTGCTCTTTCCTTCCTCAGCAGGCTGATCCTCTGTGCGTCAGGATTCTTCACCCTTCTCAATACGGAACAGCAGTACTACAAAATCATGAGATGTTACAGTTCCATAAAAAATAGTGAAATCATCTACCCAACGGCGCAGATCCAGATCGTACACATAAGGACGCCATCCGTCGGCAGCGCGTACCGCAAACGGCTTCGGCGCTCTGTCGCGCACCGCATAGAGCTCCTTCCCTAGTCGTTCCCAAACCGGCTTGCGCTCATAATTGCGCAGATAAGCAATCACCGTTTTTCCATCCGCACAGGTCCGCTGGCGCATCCGGTAGCCCTTGGGCACCTCCAACCGGATCCCACCGCGCACCTGCTCCGGACGGTTTGCCTTATATTCCTGCGGAGAAAGCGTAAGGTCATAATCCAGTCCTTCTTCCTGCAGCTCAACCGTCTGACGGAACAGCTGCACAAAAAGCGGATCAACGCGCTGGCGGCAAAAACGGTGCCTTTTATCCTCTGTTTTCGTATCCGGGCACCAAGCCGCGGCACCGAATACGCACTCTTCGGCGCCGCATTGCGTCAGTAAACGCATCCGGGCCTGCAGCGGCTGAAGGTCGAGCCCGAGCGCCGGCTTTTTTCGGCCAAGCGTCCTGCCCCGAAGACGCTGCAAAACCGACGCCACGCTGCGGTATTCCCCACAGCTGCGCGCCAGGCGTGCAAGCGCTCCCGGTGCACCCGAGATGAACGAAAGCCAAACGATATCTCTCGTGCAAAGCTGCAGGTCCCATTCGGACAGTTGCGCCTTATGGTCGATACATTCCCACTCCCCGATCATGGCACAACCGCCTGCCTGCGCATATTTCAATGAAAACTCCGCCACGGAAGCAAAATCCGCAATGCCGTTTAAGTGCCCGCAAAACTGCGGGAAAAGATGAAGGGAATAAAAATCCGGCTGCAGACGCTTTGTCCAGCTGAGAATTTCGTAGCCGAATATTCCCGTTACCGGGCTGCTGATGCAGACCGGAAGGTTTGGCGCGAGGCGGCGCACCGTCTGAATCATTTCTGCCGCCCAGTCCAGAATTGCCTGCTCGTCCGCCCACGCAAATGTATTCGGTCTGCCTGCATACGGCCCGCGCCAACCCAGCTCATGCACAAGCTCCAACGCAAAAATATTGGGGTTTTCTGCAATCTGAGGCAACAGCAGCTCCAAAAAGCGTATATTGCAGCGGCGAACATCCTGGTCCGAAAAATACCTTTCATAGCTGACCGTGTAAGCCGCTCCGCTGCAGAACCGCCGGACATACGGCGGCGCGGCCGCCTCTTCTTCGCGGCTGCAAAACCGCGTTCCAAATATTAATTGCGTCGCAGCGCTGCAGTAAACGCTTGCCTCCGGCTGTGTAAAAAGATCCAGCTGCGTCCGAATACCGTAGCTCCCTGCCAGATTGATATAATCCAACATCTGAGAAAGCAATTCCTTGTTTGTCTGTCCGCCGCGATCCAGCCCCTCCCAGGCATCGTTTATATTGATTCCGCGCGGGTACAGATGAATTGCTGTATACCCTTTCTTTTTAAGCCGCTCAAAAAAGCGTTTCCATTCTTCCCTGGAAAGATTATGAAATTCCAGCAGATCGGCTCCGTCCGAACGGCCGCGTGTCGCGCTGGAACAAATTACTTCCGCCGGAAAATAATTCGCAAACATCCCCATTGGGAAAAACGCATTTTCTTCGTCCAAATTTGCAAAGTTTTCGTTCTTTAACATATTCATGCAGCACCCCATCATTGCAAAAATCATAAAAAAGAACCCCTTGCCTGATTTTATTTGCGTGAAATAAAATCACTATGCAAATATCATAACTCTCTATTTGACGTCATGCAATGAATTCTCTCATTTCTTAACGGCTTTTTAGCGCCTTCAAAGACGATTTTCTGCATGCCACCGGCTTTGCAGCGGCAGCTCTCTGCGGCAACCGTTAAAAACGCCATGCAGTGATTTCCTGAAGATCGGGCTTTACTTTTTCCTTCCCCTGTGCTATAATAATTACACATCCAAATCGACAGTTTGAACTCACATTTTTGTAGGTCATAGTTCTGTCTATGATTTGCAGCAATGTGGGTTTTTTATTGCAGTCACGGGTGAATTTATTTTTGGAGGTACCTGCAATATGAACGGTACAGTAAAATGGTTTAACGAAAGCAAGGGCTACGGCTTCATTTCCAACGACGAGGGCGGCGAGGATGTTTTTGTGCATTTCTCTGCTATTCAGACAGAGGGCTTCAAGACTCTTGCCGAAGGCCAGAAGGTTTCCTTTGAAACCGAACCGGATCCCAAGAACAGCGCGAAGCTGAGAGCCGTCAACGTGCGCCCGCTGTAATTTTTCAGCAGCCAAAACCGTTCCGTAAAACTGCGGGACGGTTTTTTTATTGCCTTTGCGCCGCGGAAAATAAATAAAAAAGCGTTCCGCCCGGCAATTTGCGCCAGACAGAACGCTTTTTAAGCTGTAAAATTTTTCAACAGCAAAAATGGATGTCTATCAAACAGCCTGCGGAACCTCTTCTTCCTTTTTGGCAAGAAGCTTGCGAATGCCCTGGATGGCGACAACCACGCCAAGAGCAAGCAGCAGCACTGCGAACACAAGCTGCAGCAGAGCGCCCCACGCAGTCATCACGGACTTCCCGTCAACCACCTGCGTTACGCCGGAGACCCATGCATAGGTAGTGCCCAGCTTGGACGCCAAATCGATAATCTGCAAGGTCAGCGCGGTACCGGTGACCGCCAGCATAACAACCATCGGAACCCACAGCATCCAGCCCTGACGTTTGGTGCGTTTCAGGAACACTGCGCAGGCCAACAGCGCCAATGCGCTGAGCAGCTGATTGGCAGAACCGAAGAGCGGCCAGATCGCAGCATAACCGGCTTTTGCCAGCGCGTAAGCAAGCACGAGCGTCAGCACGGTTGCAAAATATTTGTTGGTAAGCACCTTGCGCCAGCCTTTAATATCCTCGTCCTTGATGCTTTCGTCAAGGAACAGCTCCTGAAAGCTCAGTCTGCCTACGCGGGCAACGCTGTCCAAGCTGGTGAGCGCAAAAGCGGAAACCGCCAGATTGATCAACGTAAAGACAACGTTGTGCGGCAACCCGATCGTGGTCAGGAAGTTTGCAACGCCGCCGGAGAAAATCAGCGAAGGCGTTGTGTAGCCGGCTTCGGCGGCCGCGCCGGTAGCAAAGCTTGCCGCCGCAATCAACGCGACTACTGCAAGCATGCTTTCCATCAACATTGCGCCAAAGGAGACCGGAAGCATATTTTTCTCATTCTTGATCTGTTTGGAAGCCGTACCGGAGGAAACCAGCGAATGAAAGCCCGAAACAGCGCCGCAGGCGATCGTAACGAACAGAATCGGGAACATGCTGCCGGTGCCTTCCACATAGAAGGAGGTAAAGGCAGGAAGATTCACCGACGGATTCGCCACCAGAATGCCGACAACGGCAGCCAGAATCATTGCCACGAGCAGATAGCTGTTCAAATAATCACGCGGCTGCAGCAGCGACCAGACCGGCGCGACCGAAGCAATCAGAATATACACAAAAATGATGATGTGCCACGTATCTCCCGAAAGGAACATCGGCGCATTCAGACCAATGACGATCGCTCCTACCAAAAAGGCGATTGCGATCACCGTGTTCAGCCATTTCGGAAGCTTTGCATAGCGAAGAATGAAGCCCAGCGCCACGGCAAAACCGATAAACAGCATGGAGGTCGTCGCAACTGCTCCGTTGGCAATGTTGACCGAATCGGCGTTGCCGACACCGTTAAAGGTTTTGGCAACTACATCGGCAAATGCGGCCACGACCAGAATGCAGAACAGCCAGCAAAACAGCAGGAAAAGCTTTTTGCCGGTTTTGCCGATATAACGTTCGATAATGTAGCCGATGGAACGACCTTTGTTTTTTACCGATGCATACATGGAAACAAAATCCTGCACCGCACCAAAAAACACGCCTCCGATCAGAATCCAGAGCAGCACCGGCACCCAGCCGAAAACCGCCGCCTGAATCGGTCCGTTAATCGGGCCCGCGCCCGCAATTGAGGCAAACTGGTGACCGAACACCACATTGGTGTCGGCAGGAACATAGTCCACGCCGTCTTCCAGCTCATAGGCAGGTGTTTTTGCATTGGGGTCAATTCCCCATTTTTTCGCAAGCCATCGGCCGTAGATCAGGTAGGCGCCGCCCAGAACGACAATTGCAATCAACATCATTGTCAATCCGTTCATTTTTGATCCAACCTTTCGTCAGGAAGCGCTTAAAACGGCAATTCCATGGAATTGCACATATCGCTTCTCTCATTCGTTTTTATTTTATCACCGTACCTCAACAAGGTCAATTCAATGCCGGAATATTGAATCAAATTCAGAAGATGTAACAATTTTCGTATTAAATACAAGCGATTATTGCAAAATTATGAACGCTTCTGCAAATTCGGCGCAGCGTCGATACCCAAAAATTTTGTATCTGTCCCGGCGGTATCTTTTGCACATCTCCAAAAAAGCCCGCAAGCTGCGATATTTCTTTTAATTCGGAGCAAAGTGTGCTAAAATAGGATCGGAGGTGTTTTCACGATGGAGTTTGATGCTTTTTCGGCCGGCGTTGAACCCGGCGGACTGCGAAGCCAGAGCGAGATTCGGCTTCTTCTCTGTTATCTGCTTAAAAGCGTGGACCTGCCGCTGAGCCGCAGTATGATCCTTTCCGTGATTCAGGACAGCGGCCTTGCCAATTACTTTGAAGCCGCCGCCGCATTGGAGGAGCTGCGTGAATCCGGCAGCCTTGTCGTTGCAGAAAACAGCAGTGACCCCACCTATCGTATTGCACAGCAGGGCGCTATGGTTGCAGATACGCTTGCCGAACGGCTGCCGGTCTCCGTTCGGGAAAAGTCGGTTTCTGCAGCACTTTCCTTGCTTTCGCGCACCAGACGGGAGCAGGAAAACAAGGTCGTTTTCCGAAAACAGAAAAAGGGCCTTTTAGTTCAATGCCACATTTCCGACGGCGATTGTGATATGATGTCGATCGACCTGCGCGTTCCCGACCTGCTGCAGGCCGAACTTGTTAAAAAACGCTTTCAAAGCGATCCCTCCGCTTTTTACACAGCCGTGCTCGCACTGCTGACCGGAGACCCTTATCTGTTGGGAGAGCTCCAGAAGGAGCTCGGCCGCGACGGCAGCCCCATTTCAAGGCCGTCCGATCTGTAGGATAAAAGCAGCGGCCTTTTCCGTTCACCGGCCGCTTCGGAAAGCGCGCCGCAACATGACAAAACGTTTTACAGCTTAAGAAAGGTATGATTTGAAACACTCATGGACGAACTAACGGCAATTGAAAATTTATTGATGTATCTTGACGTCTCCGGCCGACCGATTTCACCGAGCGACGGCGCCAGAGTCTCCGGCGTTGCGGATCCCAAAAGCTTTTCCTCTATCGTGCGGAAGCTGGAGGACCAGGGAAAAATCGTTGTCACCAAACAGGGCAACCTGTTTTCCGCAAAAAAGGCGGGCATATTCGTTTGTCGGTTGGTGTCTTATTGTGAACACTTTGCTTTCGCACGCCCGGATGACGGCAGCGACGATATTTTTATCGATGCTGCGCGTTTGAACGGCGCCCTTGCCGGGGATTCCATCCTGGTCGGAAACATCCGTCAAAAGCAGAAA